>NZ_BAAHSH010000008.1:0-28486 GCF_054660755.1 Faecalimonas hominis | reverse complement strand
ATTGGTTATACAGACCTTTGATAAGAGATTACTGTTTTCTGTAAATAATAAGATTTATGAACTGGAAGTTGTGCCGTTACATGAACCCCTTTCAAAAAATTTTGACCTCCAGCCTTTGAAGGAAAAACCACGAAAGCGGAATCTACCATCGCCAAAGCACCCATGGAGAATGTCTACTTTTCTTCAGTTCAAAAATCATAAGATAACAGAAACTATGCTTATATGCTAAAATATGCACCGGGAAATCGGTGCATATCGTACAAAAAATTTAGGACATAATCAAAAATGGTTGACACAAAAAATTTTTAAATATAGATTTCTCATTACATCGGTGTCCCTACTTCTATCAAATTTCCGTCCAAATCATAAAATCGGATCACTCTCTGTCCCCAACTGTGTGTCATAAGCCTGTTCACATATTTAATCGAAGGATATAATTCATCTAATTTCTGAGCAAATGTTTCTATGTCCCGCTCTTCAAAATACAGTTCGCAGGAATTACTCTCCGAAATAATATCTTTTTTTACAAAATCTTTCCAGATTTTCGCATCTTGAAGCACAAGCCCTTCAGTTAAAATCATATTTCCTTCATTATCAAGTATCGTATCAAGACCAAACAAATCATGATAAAATTTCTTGGACTTCTCAATATCTTTTACAACAATCAATACATTTTTTAATCGCATATGTTTTCCCTCCAAATCACAACAAGCCCAATCAAAAGTTTCTATTCACCTTTGATTGGACTTTATTTTACATTAACGGTGCAATCAGTCTCAACACCCTTCCGGTTACCGTTTCAACTATACCCCGCATACGCAAATCCGTAATCGTAACTCTCTGACATTTTTTTAAAGTATCCTGAAAATCTTTTTCAATATCTCTGACTACCTGATTATTATAAATAAATGTACCACATTCAAAATGCAGGTAAAGACTGCGATAATCCAAATTAATTGTACCTACAGTTGCCGTATCGTCATCAGAAACAAATACTTTTGCATGCACGAACCCCGGTGTATACTCGTAAATCTGTACTCCTGCGTTAATTAACTCCTCATAGTATGTTTTTGCCAACACAAACGCATACCATTTATCAGGAATATGCGGCATAATAATGATTACCTCTATTCCACATTTTGCCGCATAAGTTAAATTGGTTACCATCTCATTATCCAAAATCAAATACGGAGTCATGATGTGTACATATTTTTTTGCATGATTCAATATATGAAAATATACCTGTTCTCCAATGTTTTCATTGTCATACGGACTGTCTCCATACGGAAGAACATACCCCAGTTCTCTTCTGAATTCTTTCGACTTCGGTGTCAGATATTTTTCAAAATTTTCTTTCTCTTTTTCAGTTACATTCCACATCTGCAAAAACATCATGGTGAAGTTCTGTACCGCTTCTCCCTGCAGCATGACCGCCGTATCTTTCCAATGTCCAAAACGTTCTTTTTCATTAATATACTCATCTGCCAGATTAATTCCGCCGGTAAAGGCAGCCTGTCCGTCAATTACGCATATTTTTCTATGATCTCTATTATTCTGATGAGTAGATAGAACCGGTTTTATCGGACTGAACATTTTACATCGGATTCCCATTTCCTCAAGTTTTTTCGGATACTGATAAGGAAGAAGAACTATGCTGCACATTCCGTCATACATAAAGCGAACTTCTACCCCCTCGTCTACTTTTCTCTTCAAAATTTCCAAGATGGAATCCCACATAATGCCTTCTTCGACAATAAAATATTCCATAAAAATAAAGTGTTTTGCGGATTCCAACTGACGTTTTAGTTCCTCAAATTTTTCTTCTCCCACCCTGAAATAAGTCACTTTTGTATTTCTATGCACAGGAAAACCTACCTGCTTTGAAAGATAATGTGCAAGATTTGCGTTTGCAGGTTTTGAAATTCTTAAATCTTCTATAATTTTATCATTCTGAAACATATATGGTTTCGTCTTCTCACCAAGTTCAAACAATCTCTTTCCTATATACCTTGTCCCCGGCTGAATCTGCATGAAAATGTAAAAAACCGTACCAACAATGGGAATAAAGGTTACAAATAGAATCCATGACATTTTAAAAGCCGGATTCTCTTTTCTGTTAATAATATAAATAATAACAATCATACTTAAAACGATAAAACTTACATATACAGAAAAAGCATATTTTTCAATACTGGTAATGGTTGCTATCATTAATCCGATTTGAAAAAGCAGTAATGCCGCAACTAACGCTGTTCTACTAAATATAATTTTAAAAATTCCACTTTTGGCTTTCTTCGCCTTCATCTTTATCACTTCTCTTTCCTCTCTATAGCAGATATTCTAACATACTTGTATTTTATTCTCAATAAGCCTTTTCTTTTTACATAAAATGGATTACAATAGTAATACTATATTAATGGTAATGAAAGGAGTATACTGATATGGCAAACAAATGGGGAAAAAGACTTTTAGGACTTGTTGCTGTCGGTGCTGCTGTCGGCGGAGTTGTTGCTTACTTAAACAAAAAAAGCGGTTGCTGCAACAGTGAAGATGAATTCTCAGATGATTTTGAAAATGAAGATTTTGATTTAGATGAAGACTTAAAGGAGGCTGCTTCCAGAGAGTATGTATCTTTAACTCCTGATACTTCATCTGAAACAGAGTCTGCTGATGAAGAAGCACAGCCGGAAGAAACGTCCGTTTCTGACGAAGAGACAGTTGAAGTATCTTCTGATAATGAAGTTTCATTTGACGAAACAGAAAAATCGGATAACGAGTAATATAAGTAAGGGAAACTTGATTAACATTATCAAATTTCCCTTTTTTCATTAAATCATTTCATTCCATGCCTCAATTAACTTTCGTACGCCTTCCCTAATCTCTTCCTCCGGCATATTGGCATACCCTAACAAAATAGTCGGATTTAGTTTTTTTTCTTTACACACATCATATGCAGATAATCCATACACTTTAATATTTACTTTCTCTGCCCGTTCTATCAGTTCATTTTCAGATATATCGGAAGGAAACGTAAGCAACAAATGTACTCCCGCATTTTCTCCTGACATTTTACATTTTTTAAGTAATGGTTTCAAACTGCCAATCATTATGTCATGCCTGTTTTTATATACCCCTCTCATTTTATTCAAATGGCGCTCATAATACCCCTCCCCTATAAACCGCTGGATAATCTGCTGATCCACTCTGGAAACTGTCGAGTTGAGAAAACGCCCTTTTTCCTGATATACTTTCAAAAGTGGTTTGGGCAGCACGAGGTAACTTACACGAATCGCAGGTGCAATGGATTTTGAAAAAGTCCCAATGTAAATGACTTTCTCACTTCTGTCATAGCCCTGCAGTGCAGGAATCGGTTTCCCTTTATAGCGGAATTCACTGTCGTAATCGTCCTCAATAATATATCTTCCCTCTTTTTCCGCTGCCCACCGAAGCAACTCCATTCGGCGCTGAATAGGCATAACAATTCCTAACGGATATTGATGGGAAGGCATAACATAAGCAATATCTGCCTGTATTTCCCTTAATTTATCTACACGCATTCCTTTTGTGTCCATCTCTACCGTGGCAGTTTCGTAAGACAACTGTTGAAACAACCGATACGCCTGACGATATGTAGGATTTTCAAAGGCAATTTTATAATTTCCTCCCAAAATTGTCTGAAGAAGCATCAACAGATAATCATTTCCTGCCCCGACAATAATTTGTTCCGGCTCACAATTCACTCCCCTTGACTGATACAGGTATTGGCAAATCGTATTTCTCAATTCATATTCCCCCTGCGAATCCCCTGCTTTAAATAATTCTGCTTTGTCATCTGCCAGCACGTCCTTTGCCAGTTTTCTCCATATGCGATAGGGGAAACTATTTAAGTCAATTCCGTTCGGAGTAAAATCATATGCATACTCTATTTTCTTTTTTTCCTCTTTAATCGGATCTGCTTCTCTTAACTGTTTCCACTGGTATAAATCATCTATTTTTGTCACAAAAAATCCTCTATACGCCTGCGCCTCCACATATCCTTCCGCCAGCAACTGTTCATAAGCCAATTCTATCGTGCTTCTGCTGACGTCCAAATATTTTGCCAATGCCCGTGTGGACGGCAATTTATCTCCATATTTTATCTTTCCCGACTGAATATCATTTTTAATATAGATATAGATTTGCTCATACAGCGGAAGTTGAGATTTTGTTTCCAATCGAATTGTAAGTTCATTCATTTTTCCACTCCAACGCCTGTTGTTCCATATTTTTTACAAACGCATCTTTTCCGTCACAGTATCCGTCAATATCAAATGTAAATTCTGCGGCCAGTTTTCGTTTTAACAAACCGTATTCTTCTGCTTTCTTCGGATTTTCACGCAAATAATCACGAACTGCAAGATGACGTTGTATCTCGTTTTGATTACTTTCCTCAAAAATATGAATATGGTGTGTTCGGTTATCGCCGCCTTTCATATAAAAACGCCTTCCGGAAATTCCAAACTCTCCTTTACACTCATAACCTATCTGCTCAAATTCCTTATTATGCTCATCGACCGAACTAATATCTTTGACAACAGGCATAATATCAATAATTGGTTTTGCCCAAAGATTTTTTACCGAAGTTGAACCAATATGATAAATATCTATAATATTCTCTCCCAATATTTTTCTGATCTTTTCCGCTTCCTCAGTAAACATTTCTTCCCACTCCGGCCGATATGCAACAACTTCTATTTTTCGTGCCACCTTCTGTCACTCCCTTCTAATGGTATAAAATAAGAGCGGAATTTTCCGCTCTTATCATTTTATTTTGGTAATTTGAATGAACTCTTTAACGATACAATTCTATTAAAGACAAGTGCGTCCGGTTTTGAATCTTTCGCATCAACACAGAAATATCCCTGTCTCACAAACTGGAAACTGTCATATGCTTTTACACCATCAAAACTTGGTTCTAAATAACAGTCTTTCAAAATTGTAAGTGAGTTTGGATTTAAGTTCAATGAACCGTCCTCCTTATTGTATACACCTTTTTCTTCATCTACGATATTTTCGTATAAACGCACCTCTGCTTTTGTCGCATATGGAGCAGGTACCCAGTGAATTGTGCCTTTTACTTTACGTCCTGTAAATCCTGTTCCACATTTTGTCTCAGGATCGTAAGTACAGTGAATTTCCACTACTTTTCCATTCTCATCTTTTACAAAACTTTCACACTTCACAAAATAGGCATGCATTAAGCGCACTTCATTTCCCGGGAACAGTCTGAAATATTTCTTCGGTGGTTCTTCCATGAAATCTTCACGGTCAATATAAAGTTCACGGCAAAACGGAACTTTTCTAAATCCAAGTTCTTCGTTTTCCAAGTTATTTGCCACGTCTAAATATTCAACCTGCCCTTCCGGATAATTGTCAATAATCAGTTTAATCGGATCTAATACCGCCATCATTCGTGGTCTTTTCATCTTCAAATCTTCACGAATGCAGTATTCAAGCATGGCATAATCTACAGAACTGTTGCTCTTAGACACACCGCACAAATCCACAAACATTTTGATGGATTCCGGTGTAAATCCTCTTCTTCTTAAAGCAGCAATGGAAACGAGTCTTGGATCGTCCCAGCCGTCAACAATGCCGTCTTCAACCAATTTCTTAATATAACGTTTTCCTGTCACCACATTTGTTAAATATAATTTTGCAAATTCAATCTGTCTTGGAGCCGGATTAAATTCACACTCTCTCACTACCCAGTCATAGAGAGGTCTATGGTCTTCAAATTCCAGTGTACAGATAGAATGTGTAATCTTCTCAATCGCATCTTCAATAGGGTGAGCGAAATCATACATCGGATAAATGCACCATTTGTCCCCTGTATTGTGATGTGTCATATGAGCCACACGGTAGATAATCGGATCACGCATATTGATATTAGGAGATGCCATATCAATTTTAGCGCGAAGTACTCTCTCACCGTCCTCAAATTCTCCGTTCTTCATCGCCTCAAATAATTCAAGGTTTTCTTCTACGGTTCTGTCTCTGTACGGACTGTTTTTCCCAGGTTCTGTAAGTGTTCCTCTGTACTCACGGATCTCTTCTGGAGTTAAATCACATACATATGCTTTACCTTTTTTTATTAATTTAACCGCACATTCATACATTGCATCAAAATAGTCTGATGCAAAAAATAAGTTATCTTTCCAGTCTGCACCGAGCCACTTAATATCTTCTTTAATTGATTCTACAAATTCCACTTTTTCTTTTGTCGGGTTCGTGTCATCAAAACGCATATGGAATGTTCCGTTATATTTCTGCGCCAATCCATAGTTTAATAAAATGGATTTTGCGTGGCCGATATGAAGATATCCGTTCGGTTCAGGCGGAAATCTTGTGCATACTGTATCGTACACACCTTCTCTTAAATCTTTATCAATTTCCTGTTCAATAAAGTTTTTTGAAACTACTTCGTTTTCCATGTTATCCTCCAGTTTACATATATTTCCTTGTGTTTACACAAAATATCATCAGTATCTTTATATATTACCACAAATCATAATGACAAACAACTTTTTTCCTTTTTATTCTGCCTGATGTTTTGCAAACAGTTTCTTTGCCACAGGGCATAAAGGCGTTCCGGACAAAATAAAAATATTTCTGTTCAAAAATTTTTCACAATTTCATCATTTTTTTATCACAAATATTCAGTATAGTATTACTTGTAAAGTTAATAAAACTTTTTTCATTAACTTTTCTTTTTCATAACCAGGCCGGTCTTTGACCGGCTTTCCTCATTTATATATCAAAATTAAAGGAATTTTTATTATATGACAATAAAAAACATCGGTCTTCTTATTTACTAAGAATCCGATGTTTTTTCTTTTAAGCTGTTGGCGGGACTTGAACCCGTGACCTCCGCCTTACCAAGGCGACGCGCTACCGACTGTGCCACAACAGCATGTATATTTATATGCAACGTAATTAATATACAATATATCCATGCTGTTTGTCAATTCATTTTTATCCCCTAGTCTTTTGTCCAACAATTTTTTCTGTTTTTCCTTTTATTCTCTGTAATGCGTTATCAATGGATTTCGGTGTCTTATCCAAAACTTTCGCTATTTTCTGATAGTCCATACCGAACAGATGTAAATATAACACTTTATTTTCAAACTCACTGAGATTTTTCTTTAATTCCACCTCGATCATCTGCAAATATTCTTTATTTAAAAACAATGCCTCCGGATTGGTTTCTTTTACCGCCTGAATCGTATCTATTAGCGGCTGCTCATCTTTTTCATCATAAATAGAGACATATGAATTTAACGGAATATGTTTCTGCCTTTTTGACGCTTCGATTGCTGTGTACATCTGTCTTGAAATACACAATTCTGCAAAATGATAAAAAGAAGTTTCCTGCTCTTCATCGTAATCCCGTATCGCTTTGAACAGACCTATCATTCCTTCCTGAATCAAATCGTCATTATCTCCTCCAAGCAAAAACATTGCTTTTGCCTTTTCTTTGACAAGATTTTTGTACTTATTGATGATATACTCTGTAATTTCTTTTTCTCCATTTCGCAGGCAGCGGATCAACTCTTCATCTGCCATCATATTATATCTGCACATATGCACCTCCGGTTTTCACACCGTTGTTAATTTAATCTCTGTCTTACAATCTCATATGCCAACACTCCCGCTGCTACAGAAGCATTCAAAGAGTCAATGTCACCTTTCATCGGAATGGACGCAACAAAGTCACATTCTTCCTTTACAAGACGCCCTACACCTGTCCCTTCATTTCCGATAACCAATCCTATCGGACCTGTCAGGTTCAGGCGGTACATTGTCTCTCCGCCCATATCCGCACAGACAAACCAAAGTCCTTTCTCTTTCAACTCTTCCATTGTTTTTACCAAATTTGTCACCTTAGCAACCGGTGTATAGTTCAGCGCTCCCGCTGAAGTTTTGGCAACTGTTGCCGTCAACCCTACTGCGCGGCGTTTTGGAATAACAACACCATGAGCCCCCGCAAGATTGGCTGTACGGATAATCGCTCCAAGATTATGCGGATCTTCAATATTATCCAAAATAAAGATAAAAGGATCTTCCCCCTTTTCTTTTGCCAGTGCAAGTATATCTTCTACTTCCGCATATTCATATGCTGCTGCATGCGCAACAACTCCCTGATGTTTTCCCGTTTCAGATAACTGATCCAGCCTTTCTTTTGTTACAAACTGTAAAATCGTATCATGTTTTTTTGCTTCCCTTACAATTGTGCGGACCGGCCCGTCCTGACAACCGTCCAAAACAAACACTTTATCAATCGTTTTTCCTGAACGAAACGCCTCAATTACCGCATTTCTTCCCTCTATTATTAAACTTTCCTCAGCCATTTTTCTCTCCTATACTTCTTCTTTTTCCAGACTGTCTAATCCTATCTTCACTAAATCCAGCATTCTTTTCCACTTTTCCTGCAGATACAGATAGCCGATTAACGCTTCAAATCCCGTCGCTCTTCTGTAATCCGTAATCGACTGATTTTTGGCAGGGGAAACGGATTTCGCATTTCTCCCACGCTTGTAGACTGCCCTCTCCTCATCTGTCAGTTCTTCCTGCATCGCTCTCATCATCATAGACTGGGCTGACGCCTGTACAAGACTGCTCGTCTCTTTGTGAAGTTTCTGTACCTGTTTGTTTCCTCTGTTAATTACCAAACTTTTAATAATCAGATCATAAATGCTGTCACCGATATACGCCAATGTAAGAGGAGAATATTCTCTTATATCCACCTCCTGCATTGAAAACACTTCTTTCATATACTCATTAAAGTTTGTCTCTACGCTTTTTTCCATTTTACACCTTCACGGGTATCCTCTAAAATAATACCCTTTTTCAATAACTCATCTCGGATTTCATCTGCTCTTTGGAAATTTCTCTCTTTTCTCGCAGCCTGACGTTCTTCAATCAACGCTTCAATATCTTCTGCGAGCATCTCCTCTTCTTTTTCCACAATCAATCCCAACACATCTGATAATTTTACAATTAAATCATATAATGTCTGCAAATATTCTTTTGATGACTGTGCCGATGTTGTTGTATTTGCAAATTTTACTAAGTCAAAAATCGATGCGATGGCGTCCGCCGTATTAAAGTCATCTTCCATAGCCGCTTCATATGCTCTCACAAAATTTTCTGTCTCTTTTACCTGCTCTCTTTCTTCTGCCGTCATATTTTCCTCAGAGACAACACCAAATAAATGTTTGAGATTTGCTACCGCCGTCAAAATACGTTCCAAACCGTTAGCAGATGATTCCATTAAAGCAGCGCTGAAGTTTAACGGACTTCTGTAGTGAGCGCTTAACATGAAGAATCGAAGTACCTGTAAATCATATTTTTCTCCTATTTCTCTTACTGTGCGGAAATTTCCAAGCGATTTTGACATTTTGTGATTATCAATATTTAAAAAGGCATTGTGTAACCAATATTTAGCAAACTCTTTTCCATTTGCCGCCTCACTCTGCGCTATCTCATTTTCATGGTGTGGGAAAACTAAATCTTCTCCTCCCGCATGGATATCTATCTGCTCACCCAAATATTTTTTAGACATAACGGAGCATTCAATATGCCAGCCCGGACGTCCGTCACACCACGGAGATTCCCATGCAGGCTCTCCCTCTTTTTTCGGTTTCCAAAGAACAAAGTCTAAAGAATCTTCTTTCTCATCTTCTCCCGTCACCAAAAGAGAACGTCCTCCCGACTGCAAATCATCTAAGTTTTTGTGAGAAAGTTTACCGTACTCTTCAAATTTTCTTGTGCGGAAATAAACGGTTCCGTTTTTCTCATAGGCATATCCCTTGTCAATCAAATCCGAAATCATTTCAATCATTCCGCAAATTTCTTCTGTCGCAAGCGGGTGTTTTGTCGCCGGTTTTACGTTCATTCCTTCCATGTCTTTCTTGCATTCTGCAATATAACGCTGAGAAATTTCGTTTGCCGAAACGCCTTCCTCAATAGCTTTTTTAATGATCTTATCGTCCACATCTGTAAAGTTGGATACAAAATTCACTTCATATCCTTTGTACTCAAAATATCTTCTCACCGTATCAAATACGATCATCGGTCTCGCATTTCCGATGTGTATCAGATTGTATACCGTCGGTCCGCAAACATACATTTTTACTTTGCCTTCCTCCAACGGTACAAACTCTTCTTTTCTTCTTGTCAATGTATTATATACCTTCATTTTTCTCCTCCTGATGTTTATGTTGTCTGCATCGCATATCTTTTTCCATTTCTTTCAGTTCCTGTTGCAACTGAATATTCCTGTTCTGTAGTTCCCTGATATCATTCAATACCGGATCCGGTAAATGAATCTGGTCTAAATCTGCCCGTGGTATCTTCTGATCTCCCATTCGGACAATACGCCCCGGAACTCCCACCACAGTACAGTTCGGCGGAACTTCCTCCAGAACAACGGATCCTGCTCCGATTTTTGCATTTTCACCTATGGTAAACGAGCCTAAAATTTTCGCTCCCGCAGAAACCATGACATTATCCTTAAGCGTCGGGTGTCTTTTCCCTTTCTCTTTTCCTGTTCCTCCAAGTGTTACTCCCTGATATAGTGTCACATTATTGCCAATAACGGTTGTCTCTCCAATAATCACTCCACTTCCATGGTCAATAAAGAGTCCCTTGCCGATAGTTGCTCCCGGGTGAATTTCGATTCCCGTTTTTCTCGCTGCCCTCTGAGAAATCCAGCGCGCTAAAAAATAATGTTTCTTCAAATACAGTTTATGTGCCATTCGATACCTTATCATCACCTTAAAACTTGGATATAAAAATATCTCCATATTGCTTTTTATCGCAGGGTCACGTTCCTTAATGACTTGCAATTCTTCTTTTATATAAGTAATCAGACGCATTATGTCACAACCCTTCTATTTTCATTTAGCGGAAGGGCAAATACATACCATAATTAAAAAAACTTCATCTCACTAAGAGACGAAGTTATATCCGCGATTCCACTCTCATAAAGGGGTAACCCCTTCACTCTAAACACGTAACGTGTGCGACCGTACACGGCTACTTCACTGTTCACCGTATCTGCTCCCGAATGCACTTCGCATTTCTTTCACTTGGATTTGCTTTCAGCCGATGACAATTCCTCTCTGATAGTTTCTGAAATGTTACTCTCTTCGTTCTTTGCATTTACAATATATATTATAGTGTATGCAAAAATCCCCTGTTTGTCAACCGCAAATGCTTACGCATTTTCCAAATAAGCAGTCAGCAGTTCTACTGCATACTCCAAATCTTTTCTGTCTGCCACTTCCGCAGGGCTGTGCATATAGCGCAAAGGTATGGAAACTAACGCAACCGGCACTCCTTTCCCCACCATGTGAATCTCGTCTGCGTCCGTACAACTTCTCCCGCCGCTTACTTCCACCTGATATGGAATTCCTCTTTCATTTGCCAGTTCCATAAGTTTTTGGTTAATTCCCCTGTCGCAAATCGGATTGATACAGAGTACGGGGCCTTTTCCCAGTTCCACTTCGCCCCATTCCGCTTCTCGCATTCCGTCATAGTCGCTTGTGTATGTCACGTCCACCACAATGGCTTCTGTCGGATTCACTCTGTTTGCCACCCAGCCTGCTCCATGTTTGCTTGTCTCTTCTCCAACCGTTCCCGCTCCGATGATAGTTGCCTTATGGTGTTTTTCTTTCATTCTTTTCATTGTTTCCATAACAACATAGACACCGGCTTTATCGTCCAGTCCTCTTGCCGATATGCGTTCATTCATTAATTGACGTATATTCGTATCAAAAACAACGGAATTACCTAACTGTACCTGCGACAATGCCTCTTCTTTCGTTGATGCCCCTATATCAATCAATATATCTGATACGGAAAATTCACTGTTTTTCAACATTTTAGAAGTAACAACCACACTTCCGTACACCACGCCATTGTCCGTATTGATTTGCACTCCATGTCCCGCATACAATTTTGCCGAAAATCCTCCCGAATTTGTCACCTTCAAAAATCCGTCACCTGTCGCTCCCGTAACTAAAAGTCCGATTTCATCTATGTGGGAAGTCATTAAAATTCTTTTCTCCCCTAAACCTTCTAAAGTATATACGCTGTCACCGATACTGTCCGTTTCCACTTCATAGAAATTCCCCATATGTTCTTTTAACACCTTTTGAACGGCAAATTCATCTCCCGAAACAGACGGCACTTCCAATAACATTTTTAACAAATCCTCACGCATTCTTTTTCCTCCTCCCTAATTACACAACTTCATTCAGATACACTTTTGTGAGCGGAATGATTTTTGACAATTCCTCTTTGACCTGTAAAGGAACGTTAAGTTTTTCCATATCTGCCATGCCAAACAATATGCCTGTCAAATCTCCCGCATCTATGCAGACACAGTCTTTTGTTTCATTCGTTTTCTTCGCTCGTATCTTCTCCTTGCCTTCTAACAGAAAACAACCCGCACTCGCATTTGTCAGCGTATCCCAAATTTTTAATTTCAAATGGATTTCTTCTTTTATTCTCATGCAGGAAAACATTTTCTCAACATCTAAAATTTTTGCCATAATCATCGGTTTTTCCATATCTCCATACCCTAAAACTTTTGTTTGTTTTTTGTCACAGAGATATTCTGAAACATATGACAAAATTTCTTCGCCTTTTTCCAAAAACAGCGGTTCCCTAATCTCAAGTTCTTCTCCTTCCGCATAAGGAAAAAGCCCTGTCAGTCTTCGATTTTCTCTTAAAATCAGTATTCCACCCTGCTCACTTTTTTGTTCTTTTAAAAGCGCCTCGTAATAATATCTGCTTCTCTCCGCATAAACTTCATACTCACTTTCTAAAATACCGTTTGCAAACAGTGCCATTTCTTCACACTCTTCCTCAGTTGCATGAGAAAGCGTCCATTGTTCCTTTTTCTCCCCTGATTTTTCAGCTGTTCCCTGTCGTTGTTTATAAATATAGCGAAATCCGTGCGGATAATAAATCTGTTCCGCCGCAGGCATTAAAAAGGTAAACGGTTCTCCATTTTCCTTCATATCCGCAAGCGCTTTTTTTAACAGGCTTCTCATAATTCCCTGCTGTCTGTATTTTTCCTCCGTTGCTACCGCAACAATGTAATGTGTCATAAAACTCCGTCCGTCGATCTTCATCGAATACGGATTCAAATGAAGCATTGCACAAATATGCTCCTCATCTTCCATTACATATATTTCATTTTCCACCGTCTTCACTGTGTAATAATAATCTAAAAACGCAGGCGTATCCTCATCAAAAATTTTTTCCCACAATTCTCTTGTCTTTATATGTTCTTCTTTTCGTAACTTGCGAAGTTCCATTATTTATCCCTTCTGCAGCCACCGCAGCCTGCACATCCGCTTTCGTTGCCCGCCACCTTATAACTGTAGTTTGTCATATTCTCCAGCGCACAAATTGCCTGTGAGGAAATTCCTTCTCCGGTTCCCGTAAATCCGAGACCTTCTTCCGTTGTCGCTTTCACGTTAATCTGGTCTTCCTCTATCTGTAAAGCAGATGCAATGTTTTTTCTCATCTGCCCGATATATGGCTTCATTTTCGGCTTTTGCGCAATAATTGTGGCATCAATATTTTCAATCACATATAGATGCTCTTCCAATAATCTCCCCACATGTTCCAAGAGAATAATACTTGAAATCCCTTTGTATTTTTCGTCCGTATCCGGAAAATGTGTACCGATGTCACCAAGGCCTGCCGCTCCTAAAAGTGCGTCCATAATCGCATGAAGAAGAACATCTGCATCAGAATGTCCCAAAAGTCCTTTTTCATAAGGTATATTCACCCCACCTAAAATCAGTTCTCTTTCTTCCACAAGACGATGTACGTCATAACCCATTCCAACTCGCATAGTTTTCCCTCCATTTTTATTTCTAACAAGTATCGTTTTATATTAACGCTCATTTTATCACATTTTCTCCATTTTGCCTAGACAAAGCAAAACTTGTTCACTTTCGTTTTCTGTATATATTTTGCTCTTTTTCACACAATATAACAGTAAATCTATAACAAAGAAAGGAAATGGAAATGGAAATGAAAGAAGATAAGAAAAACAAAATGATTATTGATTCCTACGATTATTTGGGAAATTCCGCATCGAGCAATGACTGTACCGGATTAATTCCGTCCGCACCGGTTTCAAATAGCCAGGTGCAATCTTATGAAGATGTCTATCATTTTACTCCGCCCGAAGTTCCCATAAAGAAATGCCCTAAAGATGAGTAAGCAAAAAAGATTGTGCGACTGCACAATCTTTTCAATAGCGGGAACTGGATTCGAACCAGCGACACTACGGGTATGAACCGTATGCTCTAGCCAACTGAGCTATCCCGCCATATTCTGTTATTTTAAAGTTATATGGGACCAACAGGGCTCGAACCTGTGACCCCCTGCTTGTAAGGCAGGTGCTCTCCCAGCTGAGCTATGATCCCATATAGTAGCGGGAACTGGATTCGAACCAGCGACACTACGGGTATGAACCGTATGCTCTAGCCAACTGAGCTATCCCGCCGCATTTAAGTCTTTGCAACTCAAACCTGCTCCGCTATTATACTATTACTTTCGACAAATTGTCAACACTTTTTTTAACTTTTTTTACTTTTGATAGGATTTACCGAAACAAAGTCAATAAATCGAATTGTTTCGGCAAATTCCTTTCTTCATTTTATACCCGTTTTACACAACACCCTGTGCCGTCATGGCATCAACTACTTTTTCAAATCCGGCAATATTTGCACCTACAACGTAGTTGCCTTTTACTCCGTATTTTTCTGCGGCTGCTGCCATGTTATGACAGATGTTAACCATAATACCTTTTAGTTTTCCGTCTACTTCTTCAAAACTCCAACTTAATCTCTCACTGTTCTGTGACATTTCCAATGCAGATGTGGCAACGCCTCCCGCATTTGCCGCTTTACCCGGAGCAAACAATACACCGTTGTTCTGGAAATATTCTGTTGCTTCCAACGTAGTAGGCATATTCGCACCTTCCGCAACTGCAATAACACCGTTTGCAACCAATGCTTTCGCATCATCTAAATCTAACTCATTCTGTGTTGCACATGGAAGTGCAATGTCAACTTTCACTGACCATACGCCTTTTCCTTCATGGTATTCTGCGTTTGGTCTGTATTTTGTATATTCTGTTAATCTTTCACGTTTTACTTCTTTAATCTCTTTTAATGCTTCTAAATCAATTCCATCGGCATCGTAAACCCAGCCTGTAGAATCACTTACCGTCACAACTTTAGCGCCTAACTGCTGTGCTTTTTCTGCAGCGTAAATCGCCACGTTGCCTGCACCTGAAATAGAAACCGTCTTTCCGGCAAGTTCAATTCCATTTAATTTAAGCATTTCTTCCGTCAAATATAAAAGTCCATATCCCGTCGCTTCTCTTCTTGCCAAAGAACCGCCGTAACTTAATCCTTTACCTGTAAGTACACCTTCATATACTCCGCGGATACGTTTATACTGTCCGAATAAATAACCGATTTCTCTCGCTCCCGTTCCAATGTCTCCTGCCGGAACGTCTGTATCAGCCCCAATATATTTGCATAATTCAGTCATAAAACTTTGGCAGAATGCCATAATCTCTCTGTCTGATTTTCCTTTAGGATCAAAGTCACTTCCACCTTTGCCGCCGCCGATTGGAAGTCCTGTCAATGAATTCTTAAATACCTGTTCAAATCCTAAGAATTTAATAATTCCTAAATTTACTGAAGGGTGTAAACGTAATCCTCCCTTATAAGGACCGATTGCACTGTTAAACTGAACGCGGTATCCTGTGTTTACATGAACCTGACCATTGTCATCTACCCACGGTATGCGGAACTTGAACTGTCTTTCCGGCTCTACCATTCTCTCCAACAAAGCGTCTCTTCTGTACCGTTCTTCATTTGCCTCCACAACAACACGCAAAGATTCCAACACTTCTTTTACTGCCTGATGAAATTCCGGTTCTGCCGGGTTTTTCCTCACTACTAATTCAATTACCTCATCTACATATGACATAACTTCTACCTCCTAATTCAAAATCAGCCGTGCAGAATGTGTTCTGTACGGCTTTGGTGCTTTCAACACTTTATTAGTATAATGTATTATCTTGTGAAATTCAAGAACTTTTTATTCGTAAAATCTTTATATAATCTTTATACTGTAGTATTTTTCTTTATACTCTTTTAATTATCAAACCCTTATTATTTATATAGTTTGACTATTTTTAGCAAAAGAGGTATTTTATTATGTCAACCATACATAAGATTCAAAATTATTTTCTTCATCTTTCGCCGATGAAGATTCTTTTATGTGGGTATTGTACCATTATTTTTATCGGTTCCTGTCTGTTGAGCCTGCCTATCGCCGTACGGCAGCCACAGGACGCCGATTTTTTTACCGGATTTTTCACCGCGACTTCCGCCGCCTGTGTAACAGGATTAATCAGGGTAGATACATATACACACTGGTCCTTCTTTGGACAGGCGGTTATTCTCGGCTTGATTCAGGTCGGGGGAATAGGATTTATGACACTTTGTATTTCCATTATGACTATTACGAAAAGAAAAATCGGTCTTGTTTCCCGCTCCCTTATGCAGAACTCTGTATCCGCCCCTCAAATTGGCGGAATTGTAAAGATGACACGTTTCATTATAATAGGAACGTTCCTCATCGAAAGCATCGGTGCTGTTTTACTTTCCTTTCACTTTTGTCCCATGTTCGGACTGAAGAAAGGCATCTGGTACTCTATATTCCACAGCATCTCAGCTTTCTGCAATGCGGGATTTGATTTAATGGGAACCGTACAGCCATTCTCTTCTCTCACAGGGGAACTTGGCAACTGGTATGTAAATATCATTATCATGCTTCTTATTATAATCGGCGGACTTGGATTTTTTGTTTGGCATGATATTGTTACGGCAAAATGGCATTTTCATAAAATGCATCTGCACTCAAAACTTGTATTATCGGTAAGCGCCTTCTTAATTATCGGTGGAACTTTGCTTCTTTTTGTTTGCGAACAGGGTACTCCGATGTTTGAGAACCTTTCTCTGTCTGAGCAGCTTGCTGCCTCCAGTTTTCAGTCGGTGAGCGCCAGAACAGCGGGATTTAATACTGTTAATTTAACGGAACTTACTCAGGCAGGCAGATTTATTATGATTCTTCTCATGCTTGTAGGTGGTTCTCCGGGTTCAACTGCCGGCGGAATTAAGACAACTACATTTGCGGTGCTGTTTCTTTCTGTTATTACTACATTCCGCAACCGTAAATCGACGGAAGTATTCGGCAGACGTCTGGAAGACTTCATTACAAGAAAAGCAACCTGTGTATTTATTTTATACATCACACTTTCCTTCTCCATCGGAATGTTTATCTCCCGCACAGAAGGAATTAACTTAATCGATTCCCTTTTTGAGACTGTATCTGCCATTGCTACGGTAGGTCTGACAACGGGAATCACACCCGGTTTAAGTACTCTTTCCCACAGTTTACTCGCCTTTTTAATGATATTTGGAAGAGTCGGTTCATTGACAATGCTTTTGGCATTCTCATTTACAAAAAAACAAGCGCCTTCAACTTCACCGTTGGAGAAAATTCAAATTGGATAATGGAGTGAAAATATTATGAAATCTATTTTAGTTATCGGACTTGGGCGTTTTGGTCGCCACATGACAAAAAAATTTATTGAGGAAGGAAATTCTGTCCTCGCCATTGAAAAAAACGAAGAGCGTGCAGATAACGCCATTGATATTTTAAATGACATTCAGATTGCTGACGCCACAAATGAATCTTTCATCAAGTCTTTGGGCGTAAACAATTTTGACTTGTGTGTTGTTGCCATCGGTGATAACTTCCAAAGCGCTTTGGAAATCACAGTTCTTTTAAAAGACTTCGGGGCAAAATATATTCTCGCCCGCGCCTGCCGTGACGTACACCGCAAATTATTGCTTAGAAACGGGGCTGACCACGTTGTCTACGCTGAACGTGAGATGGCTGAGCGTCTCGCCGTAAAATACGGCTCAAAAAATATCTTCGACTATATCGAATTAACATCGGACACGGCTATATGTGAAATCGCCGTTCCGCCAAGTTGGGTGGGAAAAAGTATTGTGGAGAAAGCAATCCGTAACCGATACAATGTCAGCATTCTGGCAACAAAAAAAGAGGGAGAAATATCCCCTCTTCCTCACCCGGATCATATTTTCGAGAAAAATGAAACATTAATCATTATGGGACAAAAAAAAGTAATTCATTCATTTACTTACTAATCGGGTACACGAATCATTCTGTATCCGATCCCCACATGAGTCTGTATGTACTGTGGATTTTGTGGGTTTTCTTCAATCTTCTTTCGAAGCGCTGCCATGAAAACCCGCAGAGAAGCCACATCACTCTCCCACGAATTTCCCCATATCTCTCTTGTCAAATAGGTATGTGTCAATACCTTACCAACATTCTTTGATAATAAAACGAGCAACTTATATTCAATCGGTGTCAGATGCAGTTCCCTCTCTTTCAGATAGGCACACCCCGCCACATAGTTGATACGCAATTCCCCATTAATAAATTCTGCCTCCTCGGGATTCGCATATATCATACATCTCTCTCTTCTCAATACAACACGTATTCTTGCCAGTAACTCATCTATCGAAAAAGGCTTCGTCAGATAATCGTCTGCTCCCAAATCAAGCGCCTGAATCTTATCCTTATCTTCACTTCTTGAACTGATAACGATAATCGGCACATTGGACCACGAGCGCACTTTCTGTATCACTTTAATACCGTCCATATCGGGAAGCCCCAAGTCAAGCAGCAATACGTCCGGCTTCTGCGATGCCACTTCTAAAATTCCCTGCATTCCATTCGATACAGCATGATAACGATATTCCTGAGTCTCCAATGTTGTCGTGATTAAACTGCGAATAGCCTTATCATCGTCTACAACCAATATCAATGGTTTATTCATCTTACTCTTCTCCTCTTGCCTGCCATTTCATATATCGCCATTATAACACAACATTTGATTTCGGCAACCTTTAATTACGCAAAAACGGGGAGTTTACACTCCCCCGCTTTTTTATTGAGTTTATTTAAAATATTTTACACCTGATTCAAATATCTTCATATCCTGCTCGCCGTAGATGTTGATCGCAACTCCGTCTCCACGTCTTTCGGAATGAGCCATCTTACCAAGCACACGACCGTCAGGACTTGTAATACCTTCGATTGCTCTGTATGAACCGTTTGGATTCCATTCTTCGTTCATTGTAATATTTCCGTCTAAATCACAGTACTGTGTTGCTACCTGTCCATTTGCAAACAATTCATTTAACACTTCTTCAGATGCTACGAAGCGACCTTCTCCGTGTGATGCAGGGTTTGTATAAACTCCTCCAAGTTCCGCTCCCTGTAACCATGGTGATTTGTTTGTTACCACTTTTGTGTAAACCATTTTTGAAATATGGCGTCCGATAGTGTTATATGTCAATGTCGGTGAACCTTCTGTCTGTCCGCAAATCTTTCCGTAAGGAACCAATCCTAATTTAATCAATGTCTGGAATCCGTTACAGATACCAAGTACAAGACCATCTCTTTCATTGATTAATTTCTCTACTGCTTCTTTTAATTTTGCATTTTGGAATGCAGTTGCAAAGAATTTAGCAGAACCGTCCGGTTCATCTCCCGCACTAAATCCACCCGGGAACATAATCATCTGTGACTGTGCAATGATTTTTTCAAATTCAGCAACTGAATCACGAATATCTGAAGCATCTAAGTTACGGAAAATCTTTGTAACAACTTTTGCTCCTGCACGTTCAAATGCTTTTGCACTATCGTACTCACAGTTTGTTCCAGGAAATACAGGAATAAATACTGTAGGCTGTGCAACTTTATTTTTGCATACATAAATATTTGAAGTTTTATATAACTCGTTTTCAATTACAGCGTCTTCTGTTGCCGGCTTTACAAAATAAGAAGTTGGTCCATCTTCTTGATTTTCTCCTGATACAGAAGGGAATACTTTTTCAAGTGGCGCTTTCCATGTTTCCACTGCTTCGTCTAAGCCGATTGTCATATCGCCGTATGTGATTGCTCCTTTATCTGTCACTTCACCGATAACTGTGTGAGCAATTGTAAGGTTATTCACTTCATTTGCAGGAACTTCCGCAATAATATCTCCGAAGTAGCAGGCAAATAAATCTTCTTTTTCTACAGTTGTGCTGATTTCCACACCCATACCGTTACCGAATGCCATTTTACTTACGGCAGCTGCAATACCGTGACGGTCCAATGTGTAAGCAGATACAATCTTTCCGCCCTGTACGTCATCTCTGAATTTACCGTACTGGTTCATAACACTTTCATATACAGGTAAATCGTACCGATCTGTATCAATGTGAAGCCATACTAATTTGTTTCCTGCTGCTTTTAATTCCGGTGTAATAATATCTTTCTGTTCTGCAACATCTACTGCGAAAGATACTAATGTAGGTGGAACGTCGATATCCTGGAATGTTCCTGACATACTGTCTTTTCCACCAATAGATGCAAGTCCAAGACCTAACTGAACGCTGTAAGCGCCTAATAACGCTGCAAATGGCTGGCTCCATCTGCTTGGATCTTCTGTCATACGACGGAAGTATTCCTGGAATGTCAAATGGATTTTTCTATAATCTCCACCGTTAGCAACAATTTTTGCTACGGACTCAAGCACTGCATAGACAGCTCCGTGATATGGACTCCAACTTGATAAATACGGGTCAAATCCATAACTCATCATCGTTACCGTGTCGCATTTTCCTGTTAATACAGGTAATTTAGCAACCATTGCCTGTGTTTCCGTCATCTGATATTTACCGCCGTGTGGCATAAATACAGAGCCTGCTCCGATTGAACCGTCAAACATTTCCACAAGACCTTTCTGTGAGCATACGTTTAAGTCCTGTAATGTATTTAACCATTTCTCTTTTACGTCGTTTACTTCCGGACGAACAAGAATACTGTCCGCTCTGTTTGGCACGTCCACTTTAACTGTTGTTTCCTGATGTGCTCCATTTGTGTCAAGGAAAGCTCTTGAAATATTTACGATTTCTTTTCCTCTCCAGTTCAATACAAGTCTAGGGCTTTCTGTTACAACAGCAACTTCAACTGCCTCAAGGTTTTCTTCTTTTGCATATCCTAAAAATGCCTCTACATCTTTTGGATCTACAACAACTGCCATACGTTCCTGTGATTCAGAAATGGCAATTTCTGTTCCGTCAAGTCCTGCATATTTTTTAGGAACTTTGTCTAAATCAACTTTTAATCCTGCCGCAAGTTCTCCGATTGCTACAGAAACTCCACCGGCACCAAAGTCATTACATTTCTTAATTAGTTTACTTACTTCTTCTCTTCTGAATAAACGCTGGATTTTACGTTCTGTAGGTGGATTTCCTTTCTGTACTTCCGCTCCGCATGTTTCAATAGATTCTTCCGTATGTACTTTAGATGAACCTGTTGCTCCGCCACAGCCGTCACGTCCTGTACGTCCGCCTAATAAAATGATAATATCTCCCGGATCAGATGTTTCTCTGATAACCGCTCTTCTTGGCGCCGCACCGAGAACCGCACCGATTTCCATACGTTTTGCCACATAATCAGGGTGATAAATTTCTTTTACCGCACCTGTTGCAAGCCCAATCTGGTTACCATAAGAACTGTAGCCGTGTGCTGCACCTGTTACAAGTTTCTTCTGAGGAAGTTTTCCTTTCATTGTCTCTTTTACGGAAACAGTAGGGTCTGCCGCACCTGTTACACGCATCGCCTGATAAACATAAGTACGTCCTGAAAGCGGGTCACGGATCGCTCCGCCAAGACAAGTTGCCGCACCGCCGAACGGTTCAATCTCCGTAGGGTGGTTGTGTGTTTCGTTTTTAAAGTTTACAAGCCATTCTTCTTCCACTCCGTCCACGGCAACAGGAACAACAATACTACATGCATTGATTTCTTCTGACTCTTCCTGATCGTTTAGTTTACCTTCACGTTTTAATTTACGCATTGCCATAAGCGCCAAATCCATAAGGCATACAAACTTATCTTCACGTCCTCTAAAGATTTCGCTGTGGTCTGCCAAATATTGTTTATACGAATCTACGATTGGTTCTTTGTAATCCCCTTCACCAAATGTCACTTCTTTTAATTCTGTTGAGAATGTTGTATGACGGCAGTGGTCAGACCAGTATGTATCCAACACGCGAATTTCTGTCATAGACGGGTCACGGTCTTCTTCACCTTTAAAATATCCCTGAATATGAAGAAAATCTTTAAATGTCATGGCAAGTCCTAAAGAATCATATAATTCTTTTAGTTCTGCCTCTTCCATATCTTTAAAACCGTCAAAAACCTTTACATCTTCCGGCTCTTCAAATACAGTCACAAGTGTTTCCGGTTTTTCCGCATCTGCTTCTCTTGAATCTACCGGATTGATACAATGTGTTTTTACTGCCTCAAATTCCTCATCTGAAATGTTTCCTTCTATTACATAAGTAGTAGCGGTTTTGATTACCGGCTGTTCATCTTCTTTAATAAACTGTACACACTGAACCGCCGAATCTGCACGCTGGTCAAACTGCCCCGGTAAATATTCTACTGAAAATACACGATTTCCTTCTGCCACATCAAATGTTTCATGATATAACACATCTACAGGAGGCTCTGCAAACACTCCGTTACATGCTCTCTCAAATGTTTCCTCAGAAAGATTTTCAATATCATAACGGTTTAACACTCTTACATTTGTAATTGTTTTAATACCTAAATAGTTTTCCACTTCCTGACGTAACTCTTTTGCCTGTACTGCAAATTCTGGTTTTTTCTCTACATATACGCGTTTTACACTACTCATAATTTCCTCCATTTTAATAAGTACATTTACTGCTAGTTGCATTTTAACACATTTTATTTCATTAAAGAAATTAATATATCTTAATTAATTAATAAGTCTTGCTTATTTGATATTTTCTTTTCCCTGTGCCAGACAAACAGACTGATGATAAAACAACCTATCACTGCTGTCGCCGCGAAAATTCCTATCCGCACGGTGAAATCTGCAAAAAATCCTTCCGGCAGCATGCGAATCATCAAATCTGTATCCGGATCTAAGAGCCACAAATCGTTGTCAAAAAAGATTTCATGGAACTTTACAAAATATTTATTAAAATCCCTTGTAAATAAATATCCAAGCCCTATCGCCACAGCCAATAGTCCGCATGTAATTCCCATATACCATTTGGCGAGAAGAATTTTCCATTCCGCTTTTAAAAAAATCAACACCGTCAAACTCACTAACAGTATGACAACCGCAGCATTCCTTGTCTTCATTCCTGCAAGAAACATATTTTTCACATCGACCATATGTTGCTTTTCCCTGTCATTAAAAAATTCCCGCTCCTTACCGGACACCGTTGTCATCACAACTAAATCGTCCCGCTTTCCATGTAAATAATCCATCATCTCATGGGTAACTGACATCACATCTTTCATTTCCATATCTAAATCATCTAACACATGGTATTTCTCATATTCCTTCTCATAAAATTGAAAATCCATGTAGATTGCCAGTTCCGTCGATGTAACAAGCAGAACAATGAGCGCTGAAATCACGGTTAAACATATCAGTATTCTGTGTATTATTCTCATTCTTTTCCTTTCATTATATTAATAGCATTCTGTGCCTGTGCAATATCAGGCAAATCTTCCAACATACAGCAAGTATAATATGTGCTTCGTCTTCTGCTATATGTTTCTTTGCTGAAAATAATTGTTCCGTTTCCGTTTTTATGTAATTCTATCTTCATAGGCGGAAGTTCATCTGGCAGATATACTTCAATATCCTTATCCCTTTTAATAATCAGTTTCTTATTAGTAACGACATAAAGCGTTTTCCCCTTTGCAAATACACCGCTAAGAAAACTGTTATATAATAAAAGCACACCAATCAGGACAAACGGCACTCCAAAAATGCAATACATAAGCGGTGCTCCGCTCATAATAACAGAACCTTCAAGCAAAAGTGCAAATGCCGTCCAAAAAAGCGCAAACGGTAACACTGCTCTGTCTCTACTGGAAAACGTATTCTTCTTTCCCGGTTTTCCTCTCCACAGAACATATTCATCTTCTTCCAAACAGGAATGAATAAACTCCATTCCTTCCATATATTCCACGCTCTTACCTCCTCATACTTTTTATAAGTTCATTATACCATTCTTATATCTTATCGTCATTCTTTTTTTATCTTGTAATTCTCTCTATTATATCTTATAATACTTTTAGATTTATAAGGAGGGCTAATAATGGATATCAATTATGAATTATATAAAGTTTTTTACTATGTGGCAACCACATTAAGTTTCTCAGAAGCGTCAAAACAACTTTTTATTTCTCAATCTGCCGTCAGTCAGTCAATTAAAGCTTTAGAGAAAAAACTGGAACAGACATTATTTATCAGAAGTACAAAGAAAGTACAGTTGACACCTGAAGGAGAAATTTTACTCCGCCATGTTGAGCCGGCGATGAACTTAATCAAACGCGGAGAGGCACAGATAATGGATTCCGTGTCCACCGGCGGACAAATCCGCATCGGTGCAAGCGACACTATCTGCCGTTACTTTTTAGTTCCTTATCTGGAAAAATTCCATAAAGATTTTCCAAACATACATATTAAAGTAACAAACCAGACTTCTCTAAAATGTGTCGATTTACTCGAAGCCGGACAGGTTGATTTAATTGTCACGAACTATCCGAATACAAACTTAGGAAATCTGGCAACAGTTAAAAAAATCAAAGAATTCAAAGATATGTTTATTGCAAATAATGATTTTAAAGAATTGAAAGGGCGGAAACTTTCTTTTAAGGAGTTGTTAAATCACCCGATTCTCATGCTCGACCGCAAAAGTACGACAAGCGAATTTCTGCACAGTCTTTTCCAGCAGCAGCAACTTGACCTCGTACCTGAAATTGAATTGAGCAGCAATGACCTTTTAATCGACCTTGCACGTATCGGGCTTGGCATCGCATTTATCCCTGACTATTGCGTTCCTAAATCGAAAAACCTTTTTGTAGTGGATACGGAATACGAATTACCGAGGCGTCAGTTGGTCGTGGCGCATAACGAGCATGTACCTACGTCTAAGGCTACTTTGGAGTTTTTGAAATATTTTGATTATAAAAATTATGATTAAGATTAAAGAAACCTCCTGCCTTTACAGTTAGGGTATGGTTTATACTTTTTTGTACTAAGATACAAGGAGATGAATTTTTATGATGAAATTATTACTACTGACAGGAATTATTCTTGCAAAAGTTTTAATAGCCAAAGGTGTGGCATTAGTGTTTATTATATTGTCATTTATATTCAAAGGCAAGCAATTACATAAATCAACGCTTGAATGGGATAAATATTTCTTATCGCTAACTGACACTTTTGTAGACAAATATGCGAAAATCATTTACATAATATCAACTGTATTATCTTCTTACGTGATGTTCCTGTTGTTTAAATTTTTTGATTTCCAATACCCAATATCTTTAACACTCATCATTTTAGCGGTTTGTAGTTTAATTTCATGGTATAGGTATCACAAAAACGGAAAAAGTTACATAAAGTCAAGAGTTTATGAGATTAAAGAGTCAATAAAATCTGAAAATGTAAGCAATAACGTTACTCCTTAAAAGTTTTATATTGTCAGTTTTTAGGCGAATTACAATTTCTACATAAAATTGAATACAGCAATATTTTAGCCCGTACAAACATTGTGTTTTGTGCGGGCTTTTTGATTTTAATGTCATATCAAGGCTCATTCAATCGTGGTAAATTTGTGATAACATGAGTATTTTGCTATACTTTAAAATGCTTGAAAGTATAGTGTTTATACGGATAATGAAAAATTAGATGTAAAATTTATCATAATCTTCTCTACCAAAATTTCTCCAACTGCTCACTTATATTCTCTAGGGTACACTTTTTTATGCCTGCCCACTCTCTCGGAAAAATCTCCTGACACTGCCTTTGCAGAAACCGTTCGTCCAACAGCAAGATAACTCCCCTGTCTGTTTCCGTCCGAATTACTCTTCCTGCGGATTGTAAAACTTTGTTCATTCCGGGATAAAGGTAAGCATAATCAAAACCTTTTCCATTTTTCTTTTCAAAATATTGCCTTAAAATTTCCCTCTCATAGCAGATTTGAGGTAATCCCGTTCCTACAATAAATGCTCCAACCAGTTTTTCTTCCGTCAAATCAATTCCTTCCGAAAATATTCCTCCCATAACACAAAGTCCAAGCAAATTTCCTTCTCTTTCTTTCGCAAACTCTTCCAAAAATTCTTCCCGCTTTTCCTCCGTCATCATTTTTTCCTGTAAAAGACAGACTGTTTCGCCAGACAATCTGCGTTCCAACACTTCATATACATTTTCCATAAACTGATAGGACGGGAAAAATGCGATATAATTTCCTTTTTTCACTTCCAATGTCTTTATGATGTAGGAAGCAATTCTTTCATACATCTGCACATTTCGTTTCGTATACTTACTGCTCACATCACTTCCGATTAAAATTTCCCTGTTCTTTATATCAAATGGTGAATCTACATATATGGCATAATCATCTTTTTCCGTGCTGAGCAGTTGCTTATAATAGTGTATCGGAAGAAATGTTGCCGAGAAAAAAACAGTACTGTTTCCTTTTTCCAAGAAATTCTGTAAATTTAGCGCCGGATTGACACAGAACAGTTTTAGTTTAAATTTTCCATCTTCCTCCATTTCCGTATAAATTGTATAGTTTTCATCTAGTACATCATACACATTTAAAAATGTGCGGACATGAAAATAAAATTCCAGCAACTCTTCCTTTACCTCTGCTCTGTCACACTCTTCCATAAACCTTTCCATTTCCATCAGAAGGTTCGTCATACTGATAGAAAAATGCCCTACCGATTGATGTACCTGATACGTTTCGCATTCTCTTTTCAGTTCCAGTAATTGTCGATTGCAGATATCCAGTTTTCGCACCAATTTTTTGTCCAAATATTTTATAATCCGCTTCGCCTCCAAAAATTCTTCCTTATATATTGTGGCGCTGTACATTTCTCTTGCCCGCTCAACGAGATTGTGTGCTTCATCTATAAGAAAAAGATATTCTCCCTTCACTTCATCAGCGAAAAACCGACGCAGATGTGCATTCGGATCAAAAACATAATTATAGTCACATACAACTGCGTCCACCCACACTGCCACGTCCAATGACATTTCAAAAGGACACACCTCATATTTCCTTGCATATACTTCTATATTTTCGCGGCTCATATCGTCTGTTGTCGTAATCATCTCATAGACCGCCTGATTCACCCTGTCATAATGCCCTTTTGCGTACGGACATTTTTCCGGATTACATTCTTTATCCTCGCAAAAACAAATCTTCTCTTTCGCCGTCAGTGTAACGACTTTATATTGTAACCCCTGCTTTTTCAGAAGTTGAAATGCCTGCTCCACAACTGTTCGCGTAATTGTTTTTGCCGTCAGATAGAAAATCTTTTCACCCAATTCTTCCCCCACCGCCTTCACGGAAGGGAATATTGTCGCCATTGTTTTCCCTACTCCCGTAGGCGCCTGAATAAACAGTTTCTTTTTCCGCAGTATCGTTCTATAGACAGATGTGGCAAGTTCCTTCTGCCCCTTTCTATATTCATATGGAAATTCTATTCTTCTAATGGATTTGTTTCTCTTCTTTTTCCAGTCAATTTGAAACTCCGCCCACTTTTTATATTCTCCTATAAGATTGTTGAACCATTTTTCCAGTTCACTGAGCAAATAACTTTCTTTGAACCGCTTCACCTGTTCTGTCTCTAAGTGGCAGTACGTCATCTGCACGGAAATATTCTCCAGATTTTCCTGCTTCCCATAAATGTAGGCATAGCATTTTGCCTGTGCAAGATGAACCTCTATCGGTTCTTCTATCTGTTCTAAGTCACGAAAAACTCCTTTTATCTCGTCAATCGTAACCCCCTCCGCTACAATAATTCCGTCTGCACGGCCTTCCACCTGCAAGTCATATTTTTCCTCATGCAGCATCATTTTCAAAGAAACTTCCGCATGGTAAGAAGAACCCATTTGTCTTTGTATTTTTCGATGTATTTTACTACCAAGCTGCATTGCCTCTTTATCAGCAGTCTTCGATATGCGATTGTCAATATCCCCTTTCCGCAAAATAAACTCCACAAGATTTCTAACGGAAATTCTTATCTGTTCTCTATTCATAATATCCTCTTCTTTATTATTCGGCTTGGATTACTCCCGGTATAATCTGCTACCAGCGTAGCAGCAAGCCGAAACGTTCGGCTTGGATTACACCCCGTGCAATCATTATACCATAAACCAAAAGGGGGTGTCGCAAAA
>NZ_BAAHSH010000007.1:0-74977 GCF_054660755.1 Faecalimonas hominis | reverse complement strand
ATTTCCCAGCGTGTCTGATAGGTCTTAAATCTTACCGCTGCTGGATAGACATTGAAAATATCAGTCGGTAAACCTAAAATGTACATGATTACATCTTCTGCGGTTGCAGTATCAAATACAATGCTGATGTAATCAATCTTAACGGATAAATTTTCATGTGTAGTTATAGTGCATTACTCCTTTCGTATGCCCCGTTTTTTGCGGGGTATAAATTGCATTTTTCTCTTTATTTATCACAGTTTCTAGGTACTATGACATGTATACGCAGGGCGGTGTTACATATACGCCCTTTATGAACGCCTAAAGGCGTTCCCTTTCTTCCTGTGTCTGATCCGTTCTTAACGCTCACGAGCCTTGTAAGGCTCGTGGCTAAACGGAACAGCCCCAGTCAGAAACCTTATTTTCGGTCTGATAGTCTATGCTTATTCATGCTATCAAAATGAAAATACATCTTTTCTATGCTTACTCAAGCGTGTGATTGACCCTAGCGTGCTTAATCACTCTATCTGATACGATAATAACGCCATTAGAATTACTTGTCAAGAAGTTTTTGTTGACTTTTAGATATATATTAAGTATGATATGCTTATAAATACCAAGAAAAGCAATGAAAGGAGTGTTTATACTAAGTCATGGAGCATTACGAAAAGAAAATCAGTTTCTTAGGAGAGAACATACAGACCATAAGAAAGCATAGAGGAATGAAACAACAGGAACTTGCGGACAAAATCGGTATCAATATGCAGAGCCTTTCCAAGATTGAACGTGGCGTGAATTATCCTACCTTTGATACGCTGGAAAAGATAATGGACGTGCTGGGAGTAACACCCAATGAATTATTGTCGGGAGAATGGAAGTATATTGACCACACCGAGCCCTATATCATGGATATTATCAAACGGGAACAAGACTTCAATGTTTCCTTAGATTACCTGTCTGAAAATGAATTTTTCGATGATGAAAAAGAATGCACATTTTACAAGGCATATAAACTCATACAGTATATCCATAACTACATTACCAATGAGGTTACGGAGTTGGAAGAACTTATGGAAATCAAGCAGTTGATACAGCGTCAAAAACTGGAACGCATGATAAAAGTACATAAGGAAATGCGAGGGTTAGACCGATACAGAGAACAGCCCAAAGAGTATAAATACCATGACCCTTATGATGATTGGATATTTCGTCAGCTTGCGGATATAGACAACAGAAACAACATTCCCGACACTTCTCCACAAGTAGACTTCAATGAAGCAGACTATGAAGATTATCTAAAGGCGAAATGGAACAGAGGTCTTTAATTTCCTCTTGCATGGAAGATACAGCAAACAAAAAGCCCAGTAAAGAGTGCAAAGCACCACCAATGGTGGCAAGGCTCTTGACAGGGCTTTTTCTTTTCTGTTGTGGGGTAATCAAGAGGAAGAAAGAAAAAGTGTGCATTTTTGTTCCATAAATGCTAAGGGTATGCTGATTTTTATTGTGGCGGATATATGGAACTGTTATAATATGGATATGAAGAAAGCGACAAATTTGAAAGTGTTAATAATTTTCAAACAGCCTCATTGCATGGAAATAAGAAACAGACTATCCTTAAAGTAGGAGGTGGCACAAATGGCAAATGAAGATAAAAAAGATTTTAATGCTATGTTGCATGATAGTAAGGATATGCCAAAATTTCAAATTATCATAGACCAGAAAAGTATTGAGAAATATGGTGGAAACAAAATGTATTTTGCTCCCCCGATTGACTATGACAAAGTAATGAAAAAAGTTCCGTATGGTAAAGTGATTACGGTTGGAAAAATACGAGAACACTTTGCAAAATTGAGTGGTGCAGATTTTACAGAGCCGATTACAGCGGGTATATTTGTTTCTATTGTAGCGTGGGCGAGTTATCAGCGTTCCGAAGATGAAACACCCTATTGGAGAACATTAAAAGCAAACGGAGAATTAAATGCTAAATATCCAAATGGTATTGAAGCACAGAAAGAAAAATTAGAAGCAGAGGGACATACCATTATTCAAAAGGGGCGTAAAAATATACGATACTATGTAAAGGACTATGAAAATTCTCTTTTTGATTTGAAATAGGCAAATTCTATTTCACAATTTCATATCTCTATACACAAAGCAGTTAGTCTTAGGATTGACTGCTTTTTTCATACCTAAATTTCAGATTGGAGTGATGAAATGGTGTTTGTTAGAGCTGTTCAGTAAGATTATCGGTGCATAAAATTTTATTGTGGTGCAGATATGAAAATGATATAATGTGGATATGAAGAAAGCGACAAACTTGAATTTGTCGAGCTGGTTAGTTCGAGATAATTTTGAGTTTGTTAAGATGTGGTGCACTTGATGGAATCACAGGTACGACATCATATTATGGAGGATGAAATAGATGATAGGTTTGATTGTTGCGAGGTCAAAGAATAATGTTATAGGCAAGAATGGTAATATACCATGGAAAATAAAGGGAGAACAAAAGCAATTTAGAGAGTTAACAACGGGTAATGTGGTTATTATGGGGCGAAAGTCTTATGAAGAAATCGGTCATCCGTTGCCTAATAGAATGAATATTGTTGTTTCCACCACAACAGAGTATCAAGGAGATAATTTAGTTTCAGTTAAATCATTAGAAGATGCATTATTATTGGCTAAAGGACGAGATGTATACATATCTGGTGGATATGGACTATTTAAGGAAGCTTTGCAAATAGTAGATAAAATGTATATCACAGAAGTAGATTTAAATATTGAAGATGGAGATACATTCTTTCCAGAATTTGATATCAATGATTTTGAAGTTTTGATAGGGGAAACACTTGGTGAGGAAGTGAAATATACGAGAACATTTTATGTAAGGAAAAATGAATTGAGTAGATTTTGGATTTAGGGTGTTTTCATAAATATATTGCTTTTTATGCATATATAAATTGTTGTAAGACAAATTCCAGTTTGAAAAGGGGAAATGAAAAAGTGGCAATTTCAAATATAAATACAATTATTAGTAATGATATTCAAAAAGTTTGGAACATTGTTTTAGCTGTTGATAAATATAACTCATGGCGAAGTGATTTGAGCAAAACAGAAATAATAAATGACAAACAATTTATTGAATACACAAAAAATGGATATGCTACTACATTTACCGTTACCGTTGCAGAACCATATAAACGCTGGGAATTTGATATGGAGAATAGCAACATGAAAGGTCATTGGATTGGTGTTTTTATAGACAAAGGGAATGAAACACAAATAGACTTTACAGAAAATGTGATACCTAAAAAGTGGTTTATGAAACCTTTTGTAAAAACCTATTTGAAAAAACAACAAAAGCAATTTGTTCTGGACTTAAAGAAAGCATTGGAATAATAAAATTCAAGATTGGAGGGTTGGAAATGGCTTCAAGTAAAGATTATTTACAATTTGTTTTAGAACAATTATCAGAATTACAAGAAATAACATATCGTGCAATGATGGGAGAATTTATTATTTATTATCGTGGAAAAATCGTTGGCGGTATATATGATGATAGGTTACTTGTAAAACCAACAAAGTCTGCAATTTCTTATATGCCGACAGTTACTTATGAAATTCCATACGAAAACGCCAAAGAAATGTTATTGGTGGAAGAAGTTGATAATAAAGATTTTCTGACGGGGTTATTTGATGTGATGTATGATGAACTACCAACGCCAAAACCTAAAAAGAAAAAATAAACAGCTTCTAGTTTACAATTTCATATCCATATACACAAAGCAGTTAGTTTTAGGATTGACTGCTTTTTAAAAAGACACCATTTAGGTGTAATGATGTCTTTTGGGTGTTATTTTATAGGTCATATCAAGGCTCATTCAATCGTGGTAAATTCGTGGTAAAATGAGTTTTTTCTATACTTCAAAATACTTGAAAGTATAGTGTTTATGCGGATAATCGAAAATTAGATATAAAATTTACACAAAACTTGAAACGGTCTCTTACCTTCTGTCTTTTTATAATCCGTCTCATAAACGAAGCAAAGCCAATGTGCAGCTATCATTGCAATAAGTATACCAGCAACACATAGTAAAATCTTAACTTCTCTTGATTACTCCTCTAGGATATTAAATGCTATTTCCTGTGCTTTTATCCCACTAATTTCATTCGAAGAATCATCATCTAAATATATAGCAAAATATATATTAGTATTTTCTTTTTCGACAAAACCGATGAACCATGCTGTACCGTCTGTTCCCGTTCCTGTTTTTCCATATATTTTTTTTGAATCACTAGCCTCAAGTAACATAATGCTTTTTAGAATTTCTATCTCTGATTTTGTATATATAGTTTCCCCTTCCATAATCTTATGCAAAACTTCCACCTGCTCTATTGGAGAAATCATCAAAGATGATTCAATCCAAAAACCATTAAGTTCTGGGAAAGAGTTCACACCACTTCCACTCCATTCAGATATGTCACAATTTCCATAATCCAATTTGTTTAATTCCTCTTGAATTGTTTCTTGTCCCACCTCATCTATTACTTTTCTAAAGTACCAAATGCAAGAACTTCGAAATGCATCCTCCAGTCTTAAATCGGCATTCCATGCATCAACTGGGTAATTCATTCCATCATACTCCATTTTACTATCCTCTGACGTTATCACTTGATTATGAATTCCTATTAAGGCTGAGATTACTTTGAACGAAGAATTAGGAGATACCCTCGTTCTGCATTTGTCTTCATTATAAAAAGTATATGTATTATTTTCTGAATTCAAAATAACTGCACACCCTTGGATTGATTGAAACGCTTCCGCATAATCTACAGTGACTGTTGTCGGCTGCAGTTCCTCTTCATTCTTCACATCCTCGTTTTCACTTATTTCTTCTTCGGTTTGATTAGTCTGTATTGTCTGTTCCTTTTGATTTGATTGGCTGTTTCCATTCTCTTTTGAACTGCATCCTGACATACTTCCTATAATCAAGCAAGCAGTTATACCCATTATCATACATCGTTTTAGTTTCATCACAAAATCTTCCTTTCTTCTGTAACTTCTTTTAACTTTTACTTCCTAATCCACGAACATTTTTTACATCAACATTCTAAATACAACCATCTTCTCAACCCTCCTTTTATTACATGTGTAAGATTTCAATGTAAAAAAATTTTCCTTTTGAGCGGCTGTTACATCCATGCAAATATTACATCAGTAAGATTTAGAAGTCAAGTTATCTTTATATAAAAAGGCTTCTGCCGGAGGGTATCATACATTTTCGCAAAAGTAATACCTTTTAGCAAAGGCCTATTATTCAGCAGAGTCTCAAAACACCCCTCTGCTACGATATTCAAATGATTCATTCATAAGGCTACAAAACACACATCCATTTTTGCTCCTTAATATCCCACAAACCGCAGAAAATCAAGGTTTCCTTGAAAGCAGACAGACGGTTTCAATATTCCCCTGAACTTTGATTTTATACTGCATAGCGAAAGTGACACTATTAACTTAAGGGTGGGGTAAATACCTTAACCATTTGAAAATTCCTTTTAATGTTACTACTTTACCCTGTCCTCGGCAGGATCAACTGCATACCAATGTTCTGCATTTCGCTTACATTCTAACACAGGTATTCTTTTTGTCACTTCACGTTTCGTGCTTCCATCACTACGAAGAATTTCTCTCCATTCCACTGGTTTATTATAATATTTCATTTTGCCTCCACATTGAGGGCATCCTTCAATATGTATTTTCTCTATGGTCAATCTATTCCCATAACCACTAATTGCAAAATTGAAAAACAAAGGATGTCTCGTTTGCTTTTTAGTAATTCTTCTAAGTGTAAAAAAGATTAAAAATAAAAATACAAATATTATAAAAATAATAGAATATTTCTGCATATCTAAACTTATTGTATTTCCATTCATCCCTCTAAAAAAGCAAACTATACTTTTTACTATTTTGGCAAACGGAAATATTCCTACAATTGCAATAATAGTGCTAATCCATGTTAAAACAGCTAAAGTAAATGGACTACGCCATTTTGGTTCTGGATCATAATTTGCTGTCTTTTGCTTCTCTTCCGAGATATTATTGATAATATCTCCTGCTGCAATTTGAGTTTTTCCTGTAAAATTCACATTTCCATTGAAATTATTTTGCTTATACTCTTCTTTTCTTCTTCTCATATCGTCATCTTCCTTCTCTTTTGCGAAAAAGTATTCCTTTTGCCAAAATGTATACTGATAATTCCGAAAATCTTATCCCTGGGGTAAATCAATTCCCTCATACCCATTCTGCGGAAACTGAAACACACATCCATTTTTGCCCCAAATCGGCGGAAACCTTTGATTTACGGGGCTTTTCTCGTCAGCAGAGCCACTGTTTCAACATGCACCGTGTTCGGAAACATATCTACCTCCCTTACTTTCTGAAGTTCATATCCATTCTCACACAAATACTTCAAATCCCTCGCCAGTGTAGCTGAATCGCAACTCACATACACAATCCTCTCGGGACTCATATCCGTCATCGTACGAAGCAATGTCTCATCACAGCCTTTTCTCGGCGGGTCAACAACAATCACATCTGCATACGCCTTTTCACCGTCATGTTCCCTGGCATAGTTTTCATAGTATTCCGGCAAAATCTCCTCCGCTTTCCCCACAAAAAATTCTGCATTTTCAATTCCATTAATATCAGCATTTCTCTTCGCATCTTCAATCGCCTGCGGAACAATTTCCACTCCATACACTTTTTTCGCTTTCTGCGCCAAAAACAGAGAAATCGTACCAATTCCACAATATAAATCCCAGACCGTTTCCTCACCGGTCAGCCCTGCATATTCAAGAGCATACTGATATAAATTCTCCGTCTGTTTCGGATTTACCTGATAAAATGAAAGCGGAGAAATCTGGTATTTCACATTGCCTATATAGTCTGTGATATATGTCTGCCCCCAAAGCAAGTGAATACTTTTTCCCATAATGACATTTGTATTTTCCTTATTGACACTGTAAGTAATACTCGTCATTCCTTCAATGTTTCGCAGGTTATCCACTAATTTTTCACTGTGAGGAAAATTATCCCCATTTACCACGAGACAGACCATAATCTCTTTTGTCGTAAAACCAAATCGGAGCAACGCATGACGCACAAACCCTTTTCCCGTTTTCTCATCATAGGCACTAATGTGATATTTGTTCATGAAATCCACAATAATTTTCAAAATTTTCCCGTTTTCCTCACACCCCAGTGCACACTCCATATTCGGAATAATCTGATGAGTGCGTCCCGCATAAAATCCGGTTACAATCTGTCCGTTTTTGTCCGTGCCAAACGGAAACTGTGCTTTATTCCGATAATGAAACGGATTGTCCATTCCACAAATTTCTTCCATTACGGAGTCTAAAAATTCTGATGAAAACCCGCCGATTCTCTCTAAATTTCCCCGTACCTTTTTTTCCTTAAACTCCAGTTGCTTCTCATAGGAAAGTTCCTGAATCTGACACCCGCCGCACTGCCTTGCTACAGAACATTTTGCTTGGACTCTGTCTTTTGAAGGCTCTAAAACATTTATCAGTTTGGCATAGCCATAATTCTTTTTCGCCTTCATCACTTTAACTTCCACTACGTCTCCAATAACGGCGTCTTTTACAAATAAAGTATAACCGTCAACCTTGCCTATACCCTCACCATTCACGCCAATATCTTCTATTTTTACTACTGCTGTTTCGTTCTTTCTCATACTTACTCCTTCATTTTGGGACACGGTAAACTTCAATCGGGGACGTAGCATTTCTTCATTTTACTACGTCCCCGTTCACACTTTTTTCACAAACTGGTTCTTCTTAAGTTCGATTCAAACAATCGATTATACCCGATCCATTCGCTTCCCTGTTTATCTTTGAATATTTCTGTTAATGTCTGCATTTTTGCATCTGTGCTGTCCGCGAAATTCAAGGCAACCGCCTCTGCAAGCGCTGGTTTTTTCGGTGAGCCGTATTCCAGTTCTCCGTGATGTGCCAAAATGCAGTGTTTTAGTTCGCTTGCCAATTTTTCCGGGAAACCGTCAATCGTGCGAATTGCATCATGTATCATTTCCACACCGATCACGATATGTCCTAATAACTGTCCATCGTCTGTGTAGTCGTTTTCCGGAAATGCGGATAATTCTTTTGTTTTCCCAATGTCATGGAAGATTGCCGCTGTAAATAATAAATCTTTGTTTAAAATCGGATATGCTCCCACATAGTATTCGCACAGCTTTACAATGCTTAATGTATGTTCTAACAAGCCTCCGGCGAATCCGTGATGTACTGTTTTTGCCGCTGAATGTGCTTTGAATTGTCTGATAAATGCTTCATCATCGACAAAATAATGCTCTAACGCCTTATGCAGATATGGATTGTTTACCTGTCTGATGTATCCGAGCAGTTCATCATACATGACGTCTACACTTTTTTCACTTGTAGGCATATAGTCTGCCGGATTGTATTCGTCCTCAAACGCTTTTCGGATTTGACGGATATTTAACTGCAGTGTGCCGTTGTAACTGATGACTTCTCCAAACACTTCGATGAAGTCCATTTCATCATAGTCTGCTATTCCGCTTGAATTTGGATCCCACACTTTCCCGTCCAGCGTTCCTGTTTTGTCCTGTAGGAGCAGATTATCATACGGTTTTCCATTTCTTGTTTCCGCAGACCGTTTTGTTTTACATAAGTAAATGTCCCTGACTGTCTCCCCTTCATGTAACGTGTTAATATATTTCATTTCTTTCCTCTTTCTTTTCTATTTTTTCTAAAAAACGAATCCCACTACTCTTTACTTCCCACGGTTACGGTAAATTTGATTTCTACATAACCGTTATTGCTTCTTCGTTTTCCACTTAATTCTATCTGTCTTCCCGGCTCGTATTCCAAGATGGCGCTCTGATATGCGTCCTGTGTAGTCACTTTTGTTTTCCCTACACTTGTGATAATGTCTCCACACTGAATACCCGCCTTCATCGCAGGAGAATCCGAATCTACATTCTTAACATACACTCCCTCCGGAAGCCCCTGTTCTTCGGAAATTTTTCCCGTAATCTCCGTCCCTGTAATTCCCACATAGGAAACGCCTCTTCCGTTGGATAAAAGTTCAATCACTGTTTTCAAGTCTGAAATCGCCAGTGCATTCGTTGTAGTTACATTTTCACTGCCGGATAAATTCGGTTTGATCATACCGACAACTTCGCCCGCCGTATTAATTAAAATACCGCTGCCACTACCGCTGCCCGGAATATCAGACAAAATCATTCGGTAATCCCCATCTGCAAAAGACACTTCTTTATCCACTGCACTTGCTATGCCATAACTGATGCCGCTTGTATATCCGAAAGGTTTACCAAGTGCAATCAATGTATCTCCCTGCGTAACAAGGTTGGAATTTCCAAGTGTAAGAGTGCTTACCTGACGTAATGTCGTGCTGTTCATCGCTGCCTTTTTCACACTGAAAATGACGATACCCAAGTTTTTATCCTGTTTTTTTATCTCCGCAGCGTATGTACTTCCGTCACAAAAAGTGCATGTCAGACTCTCCGCATCTTTTAAAACAGAATTATTTGCCAAAATAAGAACTTCCACTCCCGTATCCGCTATTATCGTACCGGATACACTGTTGACCGTGTCGTATGTTTCCTCAATCCACCCTTCTTTTCCGTGAATTCCCCGAACTTCCACGACACTTTTCTCCGCCTTTTTTGCAACTTCAAATAATGCTTCATTCAACTCTTCCTGATTCTGTAATGTCATTTTAGGAATGTTTGCCTGCCCCTGTTCCGTTTCTTCTTTCGGCTGTACATTCTCCTCATCTTTTGGAATGGTAACCTGATTTGTATTTTGATGGAACGCAGATTCTGCCCACGGCTTCAACGCAAAAAATCCGACACATGACATAAGACCGAAAAAGAGTCCGCACGCCGCTATTTTTACCACGCGCCCCGCCAATTTTCTGCCTGTCATCTGCTCTGACTTAATTGTTTCCTGCAAAAAGGAAAATTCTTTATCTTTCTGTTCGTTTGGATCTTCCCGTGGGATTTTGTTTGATTCCGTAGACATATATCGACTCCTTTATTCTCCTTTGTATAGTATACATGATTGATGTTCATTGTTCAATATTTTCCTTTTCATTCCCCTTTAAATAAGGTAAAATGTAATTTATAGGACTTTGTAATTTGCTATAAAAAATTGAGGTAGACTATGAATAAGAAAGCACAATTAAAATTAGAATACAATAAAATTATTGACTTACTGGAAGAGCAGGCTTCTTCTCCAAGCGGAAAAAACCGCTGTAAGAAGTTAAGTCCGATGCTCAATATCGGGGATATTAATCTCGCACAGGAACAGACTGCATCTGCATTTACAAGAATTGTAAAAAAAGGACGTATTTCCTTCAGCGGCTGTTATCCGATAGAAGATTCCCTGATGCGTCTTGAAGTGGGCGGTGTCCTGACATGCAACGAACTTCTTCGCATTGCCAAACTCCTTCAAGTAACAAACCGTGTGAAATCTTTCGGAAGACACGATACAGTGGACGATTTGGAAGATTGTCTGGACACCTATTTTAACCAATTAGAGCCATTGGGAGTTTTATCAAATGAGATTTCCCGCTGTATTTTAGGGGAAGATGAAATCAGTGATGACGCCAGCAGCACTCTGAAACATATCAGAAGAAGTATACAGTTATTAAACGAGCGTGTTCACTCTACGTTAACTTCTCTTGTCAGCGGTTCACTGAAATCCTATTTGCAGGATTCACTCATTACCATGCGCGGCGACAGATACTGTATTCCCGTAAAAGCAGAATACAGAAGTCAGGTCCCGGGCATGATTCACGACCAGTCTTCAACAGGCTCCACTTTATTTATCGAGCCTATGGCGATTGTAAAATTAAACAATGACTTAAAAGAACTTTATGGAAAAGAGCAGGAAGAAATTCAAGTTATTCTCTCCCGATTAAGCGAAGAGGCAGGAGGATATATACAGGAATTGCGTACAAATTTTGCTATCCTTACCGAATTGGACTTCATTTTTGCCAAAGGTATGCTCGCACTTTCCATGAACGCCAGCAAACCTATTTTTAACACGAAAGGATACATTCATATCCGTGAGGGACGTCACCCGCTTTTAGATAAGAAAAAAGTTGTTCCAATCACATTGACTTTGGGCGGAGATTTTGATTTGCTTATCGTCACCGGACCGAACACCGGAGGTAAAACCGTTTCATTGAAAACAGTCGGTCTGTTTACTTTGATGGGGCAGGCCGGTCTTCATATACCCGCCCTTGACCGCTCTGAACTTGCGGTATTCCATGAAGTCTATGCGGATATCGGAGATGAACAGAGCATTGAACAGAGCCTGAGTACATTTTCGTCCCATATGACAAATATTGTTTCTTTCTTGAAAGACGTGGACGAACATTCCCTCGTTCTTTTCGATGAATTAGGTGCGGGAACCGATCCGACGGAAGGGGCTGCATTGGCAACTGCCATTCTCTCTCATTTACATCAGAGGGGCATTCGCACAATGGCTACAACTCACTATAGTGAACTGAAAATATTTGCTCTTTCCACCGAGGGTGTAGAGAATGCCTGCTGTGAGTTCGATGTGGAAACCCTTCGTCCGACTTACCGCCTGCTGCTCGGTATTCCGGGAAAAAGTAACGCCTTTGCCATTTCCGGAAAACTCGGTCTTCCCGATTATATTATCGACGAGGCAAAACGCCAACTTTCCGAACACGATGAATCTTTTGAGGACTTACTTTCCGACCTCGAGGAAAGCAGAAAGACAATCGAGAAAGAGAGAGCGGAAATTGCTTCCTACAAGCAGGAAATCCAGCAGTTAAAATCTCGTGTTGAGCAAAAACAGGTTCGTTTGGACGAGCAGAAAGAACGTATTTTGCGCGAAGCAAACGAGAAAGCCAACGCAATTCTCCGTGACGCCAAAGAAGTTGCCGACGAGACAATGAAAAACTTCCGCAAATTTGGAAAAGAGAATATTTCGGTTGCAGAAATGGAAAGAGAGCGCGAACGTCTCCGCCAAAAGATTTCCAAAACACAGGAAAAATCTTCCATTCAGCCGAAGAAACCGAAAAAGCAACATAAACCCGGAGATTTTAAACTGGGCGAATCCGTAAAAGTATTGAGTATGAACTTAACCGGAACAGTCAGTTCCCTTCCCGACGCCAAAGGAAACCTCTTCGTACAGATGGGTATTCTCCGCTCTCAGGTAAATATTTCTGACTTGGAAATCATTGAAGAGCCAATGACCATCACCGCAAAACAGATGAGAAGAACTTCAAGCGGAAAAATGAAAATGAGTAAATCCCTTTCCGTCAGTCCTGAAATCAACCTGCTTGGGAAAACTGTCGATGAGGCAATCGCGGAACTGGATAAATATTTAGATGACGCCTATCTTGCACATTTAACCTCGGTGCGAATCGTACACGGTAAAGGAACGGGAGCGCTGCGTCAGGGAATTCACAATTATTTAAAACGGCTTAAATATGTTAAATCATACCGCCTCGGTGCTTTCGGTGAGGGCGATGCCGGTGTAACTATCGTTGAGTTCAAATAAAAGAAAAGGAGACACTTATGGTAACAAAACAAAAAATCCTAATTGTAGATGATGATGAAAACATTGCAGAACTGATTTCTCTCTATCTGACAAAAGAATGCTTTGACACAATGATGGTACATGATGGTGAGGAGGCGCTGACTACATTTGATTCCTATCAGCCTAATTTAATTCTTCTCGACCTGATGCTGCCGGGTATCGACGGTTATCAGGTCTGCCGGGAGATACGTGCGAAATCCAACACACCGATTATTATGCTCTCCGCAAAAGGAGAAATTTTTGATAAGGTACTCGGTCTGGAACTCGGTGCGGACGACTATATGATTAAACCGTTCGATGCAAAGGAACTTGTGGCGAGGGTGAAGGCTGTTCTTCGCCGTTACCAGCCTGCCAAGCAGGAGATTCCTGTGGCAGACAAAGGAAAATGTGTAGTTTACCCGGGGATTGAAATCAATCTGACAAACTATTCCGTCACTGTCGACGACCTTCCTGTGGAAATGCCGCCAAAGGAACTGGAACTGCTCTATTTTCTAGCCGCATCGCCAAATCAGGTTTTCACAAGGGAACAGTTATTAGATCAGATTTGGGGGTATGACTACATGGGAGACACCCGAACAGTGGACGTACACATTAAGAGACTTCGCGCAAAAATCAAAGATCACCCTACATGGAGTCTTGGAACAGTGTGGGGCATCGGATACAAATTTGAGGTAAAGTAATATGCGAAGCACCCTCTATTTAAAGTTTATTTTGATTTATATCGCTTTTGGTTTTCTCAGTATTTTTACTGTTGCCACTTTAGGTTCAACTCTCCTTGCAACAAATCTGGAGACAAAGATTGGAGGAGAGTTATATAAAGAAGCCAATTTAATGGGAAAAGAATATCTTCCCGGTTTCTTCACCAATACACTTTCACTAAATGATACGCAGGTGCAGTTGAACGGGTTGACTGCTTATCTGCACGCAGATGTATGGATTACGGACAGAAACGGAAAGCTTCTACTGTCCTCCCACAGTAATCCTTCCACCTCCAGTCCCGCTCAGATTACCGATTTTAATCCGGCTGAGGCAGGAAATGAGCAGTATCTTATCGGAAATTATCATAATTATTTTTCGGAAGAAATGATTACGGTAATCGCCCCGGTAACACAAGGGTTTTATACGAAAGGATATATTTTAATTCACAAATCTTATTCTGATTTGACGGAAACGAAAGATTCGATTTTGAATGTTGTATATATCACTTTGCTCGTAATCTATATTTTGTCGTTCTCTATTTTATTGGGACTGCACTTTTTTATTTACCGTCCCCTTAGAAAAATTACCGAGGCGGCAAAACAATATGCGTCCGGAAATTTGGACCATGAAATACACATCAATACCGATGATGAGGTCGGCTACCTGTCGGCATCTTTAAACTATATGTCCAACCAGTTAAAAGATATGAACAGTTATCAGAAGAAATTTATCGCAAATGTTTCCCACGATTTCCGTTCACCTCTCACCTCCATCAAAGGCTATGTCAATGCCATTGCGGACGGAACCATTCCGGTAGAAATGTATGACAAATATTTAAACATTATCTTATTTGAAACGGAAAGACTTACGGATTTAACACAGGATTTGCTTACTTTAAATGAATTTGACACAAAAGAACTGCTGCTGGACAAAAGTTCTTTTGACATTCACGAGATTATACGTACCACCGCTATCTCTTTTGAGGGAAGATGCACGGCAAAAAAAATTTCCATTGAACTTTTATTTGCCTCCAAAACGATTTTTGTCTATGCGGATAAGCGGAAAATCCAACAGGTTTTATACAATCTCCTTGATAACGCAGTTAAGTTCAGCAATGCGGATTCCAGTATCTATGTGGAAACAACCGAACATGGAGGCAAAGTTTTTGTTTCCGTAAAGGACGCCGGTATCGGCATTCCTAAGAAAAGCATTAATCAAATCTGGGAACGTTTTTATAAGACAGATTTGTCACGAGGTAAAGACAAAAAGGGAACGGGGCTTGGACTTGCCATCGTGAAAGAAATTATCAACGCACACGGAGAAAGTATTAATGTTATCAGCACCGAAGGGGTTGGAACAGAATTTATTTTCTCGCTTTCCAAAAAGTAAAGAGGGAGAAATGTAATTTTCTCCCTCTCTTTTAATATAACATTCTCTTAATTGTTTTCTTATTCATATTATCTTTTGTAACCCAAATAAATCCTGAATCAATAAATGCCTGATTTCCCATTCCAAGTGACGCTCTCGCCGCTGAAATCACTGTAGCATACCCCATCGCATATGGATTCTGCACAATCAGACCGTTCACTTTTCCATCTTTGAGCGCTTGTAACTGGCTTTCTCCACCGTCCACTGAAATAATTTTTAAATCTCTGTCTTCCCCTTCCAACGCTGTCAGCAATTCCTCGTTTGCACTAATATTTGTTGAGAAACAACCTTTTATATTAGGGTTTTTCTTCAACACATACTGAATCGCTTCCGTCTGTGTTATCTCCTCAGGGAGAACATCTTTCTCTCCCTCCTTCTTGTTCTTATTTCTCTCGGAAGCAATCGTCTTCGCTGTTTCTTCCAAGTCATCTAAATGGTACACAAGAGGGACTTTAATATTAGGGTGATTTTCCTGTATCTCTTTTAAAAATCCTTCTTCACGAAGTTTTGCACTTGTGGATTCTTTATCGTGTACAAACAATGCCACTTCACCTGTATCGTCCAAAACAGATGCCAACTTTGTAGCGCCTGTTTTACCGATTTCGCTGTTGTTCGCTGAACACATTGCCTGAATATTTTTGTAATCGCTTCCCGAGTCAAATGCAACAATCGGAATACCATTCTCCGCAGCCAAATCAAACTGCACTTCACAGGCCGTTGAGTCAATAATCGCTATTCCGACAGCAACCGGATTTCTGGCCAGTTCCTCATCTAAAATATTAATCTGATCCTCAATATTCTCACCTTTGGAAGCCCCGCTATAATTTACTTTAATCTTGTCTTCCCCTTTATATCCTAAAGCGGCATTCAAATCTTCCGCCGCTCTCTCTGCTCCCGCTTTTACTTCCTCCCAAAATTCACCGTTATTGCTCTTTCCTATTATAGATATGTAAGAACCTGGTTCAAGTTTGATTCCCGACACATCGCTGTATGCAATTGGATTTAATACATCAAGATTGCTCTGCTTTTCATTTACTTTTCTTCCTTCTTCTTTTTGTATCACGTTCTCTTTCTGTGTGTCTGTTGAGGCACATGAAGAAAATAATACCGCAGTGCAGACTAAGCTTAAAAGCACCTGTAACTTTCTTTTCATCTCTTTATACACTCCTAATTATTTTACATTCTTTTTTTAATAATGTTACTATACACTAATTTTGTGAAAAAAGAATAAATATTTTCTTAATTTTACGATTTGGCAAAGGAAAATTGTACTCACTTGTATACTGTATTCAATTTAGTACAATCTAACCGTTGTTATACTATTGACTGGTGTTTCTTTTTTCCTTATAATCTAAGCGTAGTGAATATTTTAACAAACTAAAGAATTGTGTATAAATACACTCTTCTGGTGACATTATAAAGTAAACATATTTAGGAGGATTTTTAAAATGGAAAAAAACTGGAATGCGAGTTGGGACGGATTTAAACCTGGTCGCTGGAATCGTACATCTGTAAATGTCCGTAACTTTATTCAGGAGAACTACACTCCATATGAAGGAGACGACTCTTTCTTAGCAGGACCAACAGAAGCTACTACAAAACTTTGGGCTCAGGTAATGGATCTCTCTAAACAGGAACGCGAAGCAGGCGGAGTATTAGACATGGATACAAAAATCGTATCTACAATTACTTCTCACGGACCTGGATATTTAAACAAAGACTTAGAGCAGATCGTTGGTTTCCAGACAGACAAACCTTTCAAACGTTCCCTTCAGCCATTTGGTGGTATCCGTATGGCACAGAATGCTTGTCATGAAAACGGATACGAAGTAGACCCTGAAATCGTAAAAATCTTTACAGAATACAGAAAAACACATAATCAGGGTGTATTTGATGCTTACACACCTGAAATGAGACTTGCAAGAAAATCCGCTATCATCACAGGACTTCCTGATGCTTACGGACGTGGTCGTATCATCGGTGACTACCGTCGTGTTGCATTATACGGAACAGACTGGTTAATCGAAGATAAGAAACAGCAGCTTGCTACTTCTTTAGTAAGAATGACAGGAGATAACATTCGTCTTCGCGAAGAATTATCTGAACAGATCCGTGCACTTAGCGACTTAGCTAAATTAGGTGAAATCTACGGATACGATATTACAAAACCTGCTTCAAACGCAAAAGAAGCAATTCAGTGGTTATACTTCGGATACCTTGCAGCAGTTAAAGAACAGAACGGTGCTGCCATGAGTCTTGGACGTACTTCTACATTTATCGATATCTATATCAAACGTGATTTAGACAGAGGATTAATCACAGAAGAACAGGCTCAGGAATACATTGACCACTTTATTATGAAATTACGTCTTGTTAAATTTGCACGTACACCTGAATACAACGCATTATTCTCAGGTGACCCAACATGGGTAACAGAATCAATCGGTGGTGTTGGTGTTGACGGACGTCCACTTGTTACAAAAACATCATTCCGTTACTTACACACATTAGACAACTTAGGAACTGCTCCGGAACCAAACTTAACAGTTCTTTGGTCAACACGTTTACCACACGCATTCAAAGAATACTGTGCTAAGATGTCAATCAAGTCATCTTCTATCCAGTATGAAAATGATGATTTAATGCGTCAGACTCACGGAGATGACTACGCAATCGCTTGCTGTGTATCTTCAATGAGAGTTGGTAAAGAAATGCAGTTCTTCGGAGCACGTGCAAACCTTGCAAAATGTTTATTATACGCTATCAACGGTGGTATTGATGAAAAACTTAAAATTCAGGTTGGACCAAAATACCGCGCAGTAGAAGGCGATGTTCTTGATTACGATGATGTAATGCAGAAATTCGACGACATGATGGAATGGTTAGCAGGACTTTATGTAAATACATTAAATATCATTCATTATATGCATGATAAATATTCTTACGAAAAACTTCAGATGGCTCTTCATGACAGAGATGTAAAACGTTACTTTGCTACAGGTATCGCAGGACTTTCTGTAGTTGCCGACTCATTAAGCGCTATTAAATACGCTAAAGTAACACCTGTAAGAGATGAAGACGGATTAGTTGTAGATTACAAAGTAGAAGGAGATTTCCCTAAATACGGAAACAACGATGACCGTGTTGACGAAATCGCAGTTGACATCGTTCGTTCATTTATGGACAAAGTAAGAAAACACCACACATATCGTCACGGTGTTCCAACAACTTCTATCTTAACAATTACTTCTAACGTAGTATATGGTAAGAAAACAGGTAACACACCTGACGGAAGAAAAATGGGAGAACCATTAGCACCGGGAGCAAACCCAATGCACGGACGTGACTCTCACGGAGCATTAGCATCTCTTGCATCAGTTGCTAAGATCCCATTCAGACATGCTCAGGACGGTATTTCAAATACATTCTCAATCATTCCTGGAGCATTAGGAAAAGAAGACCAGATTTTTGCAGGAGATCTTGACTTAGACAGAATCGAAGAATGCGGAAATCAGGCTTGTAACATTCCAAACATTATGGAAAGCATTGACAACGAATAGTAGATAAAACAATATAGGAGGTAATTACTATGGCAGTAAATCAGCAGCAGATTGATAATTTAGTAAATATGTTAGACGGTTATGTAGAACAGGGCGGACACCACTTAAACGTAAATGTTTTCACAAGAGAAACATTATTAGACGCTCAGAAACACCCTGAAAACTACCCACAGTTAACAGTTCGTGTTTCAGGATACGCAGTAAACTTTATTAAATTAACAAAAGAACAGCAGGACGACGTTATTTCACGTACATTCCACGAAGGCATGTAAGCGATAAAATTCAGACGTTAATCAAACCGGGCAAATTCATGCTTGCATGAGGATTTGTCCGGTTTTGCATTAACGGAGTGGACGCACGTATACGAGCAAAATAGTCGTGTAGCGACGGAATAGCCCGACAGGGCGTTTTGCGAGTAAGCGCGGACACTTTTTATCGCGCATGAATATATACGAGCAAAATAGTCGTGTAGCGACGGAATAGCCCGACAGGGCGTTTTGCGAGTTATTAGCATACAAAATACGAGGAGGTTTTATCATGACAAAAGGTTATATCCACTCTATTGAGAGTTGTGGGACGGTTGACGGACCGGGAATCCGCTACGTTGTTTTCCTGCAGGGTTGCCCGATGAGATGTCAGTATTGTCACAACCCTGACACTTGGAAAGTAAATACAGGCGAACAGCACACTGTTGCGGAAGTATTGGAAGGCTTTTATACAAACCGTCCGTTTTACCGCAATGGCGGCGTGACCGTTACAGGCGGCGAACCGATGATGCAGATGGATTTCCTTATCGAATTATTCACTCAGTTAAAAAAAGACGGAATTCACACCTGTATAGATTCCTCAGGAGTTATGTTCCAGCCTGAAAATGAAGTCTTTATGAATAAATTAAATATTCTGCTTGGACTTACTGATTTAGTCATGCTCGACATCAAACACATTGATGACGAAAAACATAAAGAATTGACAGGACACTCAAATAAAAATATTCTTGCTTTCGCAAAATATCTTGACGGGAAGAACGTCCCTGTATGGATTCGTCACGTTGTCGTTCCGGGCATTACACTGTACCAGGAATATTTGGAACGCTTGGGTAAATTTATAAGTACCTTAAACAACGTAAAAGCGCTCGACGTTCTCCCATACCACTCCATGGGAAAAGTAAAGTACGATAATCTGGGTATGGACTACCCACTGAAAGACACCCGCGAGGCAACGAAAGAAGAGGCGGCTGCGGCCAAAAACATTATTCTTTCCGCCTATAAAAAAGGCAAAAAGGAAAACTTGTATTAAATTCAGAGCATAAATTCTCTTGTATCTTTCTTTGTTTTGTATTAAAATAGGAACTATAAACGGTGAAACTATTTACCAAACGAAAAGGAGGATACATACTATGGCACACGTAATTAGTGATGAATGTGTAAGTTGTGGTGCTTGCGAAGCTGAATGTCCAGTAGGAGCAATCTCACAGGGTGCTGACCACTACGAAATTTCTGCTGACGCTTGTGTAGACTGTGGTGCTTGTGCAGCGCAGTGTCCAACAGGAGCAATTTCTGCTGAATAATATAAAATCGTATAGTGAGCAACAGTCTAAAGAGGGTATTGCAAAGGCAATGCTCTCTTTTTTATGTTCTCTCAAATCTTCACGAATATTGTCAAAACTTGCGGTCAAAACTTCCCTATTTTCCCTATATTCTGTGGTATGATAAATATGTCTTAAAACGATATAGAACAACTTAGGAGGCGATTATATGGGCGAAGTCCATTATATGATTTCCGAGGCGTCAAAACGTGTCAACGTAGAGACTCACGTTCTGCGCTATTGGGAAGAAGAACTGGAACTCCCTATCGGGCGTACGGAAATGGGGCATCGGTACTATACAGAAGAGAACATACAATTATTCCGTTGTATCAAGGAACTGAAAGAACAGGGAATGTTTTTGAAGGACTTAAAAGCAATGATTCCCGACATTATTCGCCTGAAAGAACAGAAAATGTCACAGGCAAAAAACATGCACGAGGTAACGGTTTCCAAAGCCGAAGTTGTACAGGATCATAAACGTGAACAGGTACAGGCACTTCTTGGACAGGCTTTTCAAAATATTCTTGCGCAAAACAATAAAATATTAGAAGAATCTGTTACAAGAGCAGTGAGTGACAAGGTGACAAAAGAAGTCGGTTTTCTCCTGCAGGCAAAAGAACGGCAGGAAGAAGAGCGTTTCAAAAAACTGGATTCCCTTATTCGCCAACAGCAGACATTGCGAAAAGAAGCAGGAAAATCTCCCGCAAGAAAATTAAGACGACTGTTAGGCGCCGGAGAAGTCTAAAAAATGGGTACATAACACCATTTGTTATGTACCCGTTTTTGTATTAATTTTTATTTCACTCTTCTTTTTCTAACTACAAATCCAATGCCTGCAATAGCACATAATCCGATAAGTCCCCACAATGCAATAGGTGCTGTATCTCCTGTTTTTACAGGACTATTAGGGTTGTTGTTGCCTCCATTTGTATTTCCGCCATTATTTCCACTGTTACTTCCATTATTGTTATTGCCATTATTGTTATCTCCGCTTCCGTCCGGATTCGGCGGAGTAATTGTTTCTGATTTAACAGTTACTTTAATTGTTGCAGAAATATTATTTGGATTTGTAATATTGTCTTTTAATTCTAGTTTTCCTTTCAGTGTGTAAACACCGTCTTCTTTTTCGTTGTAATCGCCTTTCTGCCATTTAACTGAAAGTTCTTTGTTTAAACCTGATTCTAACTGTACCATAACTGTTTTTGGTAAATTTAACTTATCAAAAGCAGTTCCTTTTTCTACCGTTAATCCTGCAGGTTCTGATACACTTACGATTACCTGTTCTTCTTTTTCTTCGCTGAATACAAATGCAAACTGTGCCGGAAGTGACTGATGTCCCTCATTGTCGAATGCAATGATTTTTACTACATATGTCTTGTCTTTTTCAAGACCTGCCAAAGTGAACTCTTCTTTATCTGTTGTTCCTTTTTTCACACCGTCCACATATACTGTGTATCCTGCTGCTTCTGTGCCTGCCGGCGCTTTCCATGTTAATTTTACACTGTCTTTTCCGATAACCGTTTTTACAATATCTGTTACGGAAGGAAGTGTGTTGTCTGCATTTGGATCTGTTGTTGTCACATGATTTACTTCAATTGCTTTCGCTGATTTTCCGCCTTCATTTACTGCGTAAATCTTGAAGTTATATGTTGTTCCCGGTTTCAATCCGGTTACTTTTACAAATGTATCTGTTGCTTCTGCCTTCACGTTATGCTCTTCATCTACGATTTCGTAAGATGTTGCTCCGCGAACTGTATCCCACTCTAATGCAACCAACTTAGATTCAACAAGAATTGCTTTTCCTGTTTCATCTGTTACGACAGGAGCCTGCGCTTTTCCAAGCGCTTTAATTGCATCTGCCAAATCTTTCTGCGCCTTATCAACTTCTTCCTGTGTCGCAGCGTCTTTATTCATTACTTCAACGGCTTTATCGTAAACTTCTTTAAATGTTGCCCATTTATCTTTTGCGTATGCATCTTCAGAAAGTTTTGACGCCTCTGTAATTGTATCCTGTAATTTAGATTTGTCTACTTTAACACTCTCCACAGGTGAGAAGATTTTTAAATAATCAAGGTTTGCCTGATTTTTTCCGTCTCTCGCTTTTACAACGCACTTAATTGTATGCTCTGCATTTGTAAGATTTTTATTAGAGTATACCAATGACTGCGCCACATCATTTCCATCAAGGGAAACATTATCCTGTACTAAATTACCGTCAATATATACTGCAAAACTTGCCTGTGTTGTATTTTTATGGCTGTAAACTTCAATTCCCGTTCCTGTGAATTTGTATTCAAAGTAAGTGCCTACGGCATCTGCTCCGCTTCCGGTTTCTGTTTTCGTTCCGCCGTGATGCTTTGTTTCACCAGCCCATGTAGTCCACGTTCCATTCCATGTGATTTTATCGTTTCTGGTACCTGTGCTGCCATTTTTTGTTCCATCTTCCACAACTGTTTCCTGAACTTCATTATTTTTCTTAATGGCAACTTTTAATGTCATCTCTCCTTTTTTCGATGCATCTGCTTTTGATGTTGCTGTAATTTTCACATCACCGTTTTGCTCTTTTACAGTTACAACACCTTTTTCATCTACCGTTGCAATCGAATTGTCTGAAGATGACCATGTTACACTCTTATCTTTAGCGTCTTTTGGCAACACTTCTGCTTTCATCTGTACAGTGCTGTTTGCTTTTCCTACTGTTGTGATACCTGATACTGTAGCCACTTTTACAGAAGAAGGTTTTACAGTTGTACTGTCTAATACGTTGAAAGCATCTAATTCTACTTTTGTAGATTTTCCTTCACCCTGGCTGCTCTTATTTAATACTTTTAAAGTAATTGTATGTTTCTCAGGTTTTTCAGACAAATCTTTCTTTGTGAATATAGTCTGCTGACGTTTTGTCTGTGCACTGTATGTATCCACTTCTCCATAGGACTTGCCATCGATCAATACTTCTATTTTCCCTCTGTCATGGTTTGTACAGGTAATAACTTCAATGCCTGTTCCCACAAATGTAAGTGAAGCCGTTTCGCCTCCCTGTGGTGTGTTCAAATATTTGATTGTACCATTGTAGTTTACGTCTTCTTTCCAGTCTCCCCATGCTCCCTGATATACCACACGGCTGTCGGTATCATCAATCATGCCTGCCATATCACTCATATCGTTTACGGAAACGAACTCTGATTTCTTTGATTCCTGACCGGCAACTACCGCTGTAATCTGGTATTTCATTGCTCCCAGTCTTTTATCTGCAGTAATGTCTTTGTAAGAGTTTGTTTTTACATCACTTGCGATTAACTGTACGTCACCATTTTCTACTTTGCGGTATACGTTAAATGTTCTTCCTTCAGTTTTTGCTTCGTCCCAAGTTAAATCTACGCTGTTATCGTCCACTCTCTCTGCTGCAAGACCTGTCGGTGTTTCTACACCCTCAGGAATATTTTTAATTGTGTATGTCTGACCTTTTGTTGTCTCAAATGAAATTCTGTCTGCTGAAACCGGTTTTACATCTACTACTTTTCCGTTTTCATCTAAAACAGTAGCCAAAGAAGCATTTTTTACCTGTACAGTTGCCGTTCCGCCATTGTTAGATAAAATAGTTGCCTCTGTTACATTTTTGTCAGCCCATTTCATGCTTACTTCAAAGTTACCGCGTGCAACAAGACCTTTTACGCTTCCGTTTGCCCACACGTCAGGTAACGAAGGAAGCATGTTGATATATCCCATGTTGCTCTGCAATAACATTTCTGACACGCCTGATGTCATACCAAAGTTTCCGTCAATCTGGAATGGTGTGTGTGTATCCCAAAGGTTTGGATAGATACCGTCATTAAATAAATTCTGAATTAATTTGTGTGCCTGATTTCCGTCTCCGGTTCTTGCCCACGCATTAATTCTCTGTCCCATTCCCCAGCCTGTACTCTTTTCTCCTCTTTCTTTCAGAGAAACGATGGCTGCGTCCATAAATTCCGGATTGTCTACAGAAATCAAGTCTCCAGGGAAAAGTCCGAGTAAATGTGACATGTGTCTGTGTCCTTTTTGTCCCATACTTCCTAATGTTGTTTCTGTATACCATTCTTTAATCTGACCGCTGTCACCAATCTCGATTGGTTTTAATTTAGCCTGTCTTTCACGCCACTGTGCTGCCTTATCCTTGTCTACATTTAAAATTTCTGCAGCTGTAGCCGCATCTTCGTATAATTGCCAGATCAATGACTGCTCATATGTATTTCCCGCTGTAACCGGTCCGTGTTCAGGAGAATATGCCGGTGCGGAAACAAGTCTTCCTGTTTTCGTATCCTCAATCAAAATCTGATCATATAACAATGCCGCCTCTTTTAACATCGGATAAATATGTTCTTCCATATATTTTACATCGCCTGTATATTCATAGTATTCCCAACAGTTCTGTAAAATCCACGGAAGTGCAGCCGGTGACCAGCCCCAACTGAAATCCCAACCCGGACAAGTCCAGCCAAACGGTGTATTCTGTGTATGTGCGGTAAATCCGCCGTTTTCCACACCGAAATATGTTTTTGCGGTTACTTTTCCCGGTTCAACAAGGGAATTAATATAATCTACAAGCGGAGTCGCACACTCTGCCATATTTGTAGAATAAGTCGGCCAGTAATTCATCTGTAAGTTTACATTCATATGGTAGTCTGATGCCCACGGAACTCTGGTATGGTCACCTACACGGTTCTGCCATACTCCCTGTAAGTTGGAAGGTAAATCGCCTGCTCTTGAAGAAGCGATTGTCAAATATCTTCCGTACTGGAACAGCATAACTTCCAATGCACGGTCTTCTGCCGCCGTGTTTTTCTTTGCCTTGTAATCATTTAACAAAACATCTGTCGTTTTTGTTGGAACACTCTGGCCCAAATCCAAATCTACACGGTCAAAAATTTCCGTATAGTCAGCGATATGATCTTCTTTTACTTTCTCGTATCCCTTTTTGCTTGCTTTATCAATTGTCTTCTGTACACTGTCGTTTAACTGTTCTTTTGTCTCGCCTGTGCGGTATTTTGGATAATCGTTTTTGTAATCCGTATCCGCTGAAACATAGACAGTTACTTCTGAAGCGTTGGCAACATGAAGTTTATCTCCGTCTTTCGCCTCTACAGTACCATTCTCCGTCTCCACTTTCAGTTTTCCGTTCAGTTTTAACTGGTTATCCTGCATTTCTCCAGCAACTGTAATCGTATTATCCTTAACCGTTGTCTGTACATCTTTTCCCAGTTTTTTACCTGTAACACCTTCTGCGTTATCAATCGGGAATGAAATGTCTAAGTTTAATTTTTCATTGCCGTCTGCAGTAAATTTCATCGCCAATACGTTATCAGGATAACTGACAAAGTATTCTCTGTGCATCTTTGTATTTTTGTAATCAAAGTCAACTGATGCCACTGCATTTTCCATGTTTAAATCACGGACATAATTTTTCGCCTGACTTTCATCAAACTTAAAATCAACATAAATATCTCCCCATGACTGGTAAGCGCCGTAACCTGCAACTTCTCCCGTTAATTTCTTTGCAAGTTCATTTGCTTTGGCATCTTCGCCCTTCTTATACAACTCGATAATTTCCTTATATACGTCAGACATTTTCTTTCCATTGTCCGCTGTATCTTTATTACCGCCTTTGTAATTCGGTCTGCTTGTACTTGGACCACCGTTCCAAAGTGTCTTCTGGTTAAATGTCAGTCTTTCCTTACCGATTTCACCATAAACATTTGCTCCCATAAAACTGTTTCCAATCGGAAGTGTATGCTGCTGCCATGTGTTGTCTTCTGCCGTCGTGCCAAAACTTCCGCCATTTAAAATATTCTTCCCTTTTGACGCAGGCTCGTCGTACCGGAGACGCAGTCCGCTTTCTTTTTTCGGCGTCTCTTTTGTTGCCTCTGCCTGTGTCGAAAATGGAATAGAAGTCGCAGTTAATGTGAGCGCACATAACCCTGCCAAAACTTTTTTCAAATTCTTCCTTTTCATATTATTTCCTTCCTTTTTATATTGTTTGAGAATACTATTTTAAGTATATCTCTGCACAAAAATTTATGATTTGCATTTTTTACTTGTTTTTTTTCATTATTTTCTCTTATTTGTGATATTTTACCAGTTAATCACGATTATAATTATACAGATTTACTAATTTATAGTTTTATAGTTCTTATTTTTTATGAAAATATGCTTGTCATATTTCTTTTTAAAAACAGGCTGTATAAAAATCTTTAAGAATTTTAGACAAAAAGAAACTCCCGATGAATATCATCAGGAGTTCTTCCTATTCTTTCTTTAAATAATTTGCAAACTTCGTATAGTTTGGCAGCCATGTCAGATTGACTGTACCGATCGGACCGTTTCTCTGCTTTGCGATAATGATTTCCGCCACGTTTTTCATTTCCGTATCTTTATTATAATAGTCATCACGGTAAATAAACATAACAACGTCCGCGTCCTGCTCAATCGCACCGGATTCACGCAAATCCGACATCATCGGTCTGTGGTCGGGACGCTGTTCCACGGCACGGCTCAACTGTGATAAGGCAATAACCGGCACGTTCAATTCTCTTGCCAGCCCTTTCAGAGAACGTGAAATATCTGAGATTTCCTGTTGTCTCGACTCACTTCTCCCGCCGACACGTCCAGTCATCAACTGCAGGTAGTCGATGATGATAATGTCCAAGCCTTTTTCCAATTTATATTTTCTACATTTAGATCTCAATTCAGAAATGGAAATTCCGGGAGTATCATCAATAATCAGATTGGATTTCCCGATAATTCCAGCCCCCTCAATCAATTTTTCCCAGTCGGAATCTTTCAGATTACCTGTCCTAAGCAACTGGGCGTCCACTTGTGACTCAAGAGAGAACAGACGATTGACCAACTGTTCTTTTGACATCTCCAGACTGAAAATGGCAACGGACTTATTCTCCTTAAACGCAACATGCTGTGCAATGTTCAATACGAATGCGGTTTTTCCCATAGATGGTCTGGCGGCAACCAGAATTAAGTCTGAAGGCTGAAGCCCCGATGTCTTATAGTCCAAATCCAAAAATCCTGTAGGAATCCCCGTTACCGTTCCCTTGTTTTTGGAGGCTTTCTCAATTCTCTCCAACGCATTTAATACAACTTGTTTAATCGGAACAAAATCGCCTGAGTTTCGCTTCTGCACAAGTTCAAAAACCTTCTTCTCCGTCATCTCAAGGACTGCTTCCAGCGGCTCTTTCGCCAAATAACATGTATTCGCAATCTCTTCATTTAATTTAATCAGACGGCGCAGCATTGCTTTCTCAGACACAATCTCCGCATAATATTTTATATTTGCGGAAGTCGGAACGGCCGTCACCAAATCTCTTACAAATTCAAGGCTGCTAATCTCCGCAGGAACATCTTTTTCCTTCAATCTCTCCTGAAGAGTAATCAAATCCACCGGTTTCCCCTCATTAAACAATTCTACGATAGCATCAAAAATAACTCCGTAGGACGTCTGATAAAAGTCTTCCCCGCTGATAATCTCTGCCGCTGTCATGATTGCGTCTTTGTCCATCAGCATCGCGCCGACAACCGACTGCTCCGCCTCTATACTATGTGGCAAAACTCTTTTGATGAGTGCCTCGTCCATGCGGTTTTCCTCCTAGCCTTCCGTTACATTTACTTTCAGTTCTGCAACTACTTTCTGATGTAATTTAATTGGAACGTTATGTGTTCCCAAAGTTTTGATGGCATCTTTTAACTGAATTTTCTTTTTATCAATATCATAACCCATCTGATTTTTTACTTCTATCGCAATTTCCTTTGTGGAAATAGAGCCGAATGTTCTTCCCCCTTCTCCCACTTTAATTGGAACAACAATTTTACCTGCCTCAATCTTTTTCGCAAGTTCCTGCGCTGCCTCCAGCGCTTCCTGTGCAAGTTTTTCCTTATTTGCATTCTGTAATTTTAAATCATTTAAGTTTTTGCCTGTCGCTTCCAACCCTAATTTCTTCGGCAAAATAAAGTTTCTTGCATATCCGTCATTTACATTTACAATCTGTCCTTTTTTTCCAAGTGATTTTACGTCTTCCAATAATATTACTTTCATCTTAAATATCTCCTTCTTCAATCATCACGTCAATCGTCTGTTTCAATACGTCAATAGCCTTATCCATATCCGTGTGGGCAAACTGTGCTCCGGCAGTAGTCATATGCCCGCCTCCGCCGATTCTTTCCATAATAATTTGTACATTTACCTCGTCAATAGACCTTGCGCTGACATAAATTTTCCCATTATACTGAGTCAAAACAAAAGACGCCTTTACATTTCCAATATCAAGCAGTTCATTCGCCGCCTGAGCCCCCACGATCGTAGGGCTGTCAATCTTCAGGTTTTCACTGCGGGCAATCGCATAAATATCGCGATACACTTCCGCACTGCTTATAATTTGTGCTTTCGCACGGTACGTCTCCATATCTTCACGGAACATTTTTCTCACAAATGTAATGTCTGCCCCACACCGTCTCAAGAATGCCGCCGCTTCAAATGTACGAACTCCCGCACGGTTCATAAAGTTATTTGTATCAATCATAATTCCCGCATACATACTGCTCGCTTCCATAGACGGAAGTTTTACGTCGTCTACAATATACTGTAAAATCTCTGCAACCATCTCACATGTGGAAGAAGCATACGGTTCAATATAGGAAAGAACTGCTCCCTCTATCACGTCACTTCCCTGTCTGTGATGGTCTAAAACGACAATCATTTTCGCCCAGTCAAGCAAGTCCTCGCACTCTGTCAGTTCTCTCTTATTTGTATCCACGACAACTACCATTGTATTGTTATCTACATAATCTTCCACATTTTTAGATGTGAGGAACATATCGTCAGGGTACGCCGGATTTTTCGTAAACGATTCGTAAAGCGGGCGCACAGAACTTGTAATGTCATTGATGACAATATGTGCCTCTTTCTCCATCTCCGTCACCGCGCGGTAAATACCGATACCCGCACCGAATGAATCCACATCTCCGATTTTATGTCCCATAATGATAACACGGTCTTTCGCTGCGATAAACTCACGCAGCGCCTCCGCCTTAACACGAGCTTTTACTCTGGTGTTCTTAGAAGTCTGTTCTCTCTTTCCTCCGAAATACTCGATTCCCTCCGGAGATTTTACAACCGCCTGATCGCCGCCTCTTGCAAGAGCAAGGTCGATAGATACACGGGCATAGTTGTAACTCTGTGCATAGGTGTCGCTGCTCAGTCCAAAACCTATGCTGAGTGTAGCCGGAACATCATTTCCGATACTGACATTCTTCACGTCCTCCAAAACAGAAAAACGGTCTTCCTTCATCTGCTCAAAGAAATGCTTCTTGATGACAATAAAATATTTGTCCTTCTCCAGTTTCTTCGCAATTCCGTCTGCATTGGCAATATACTGGTTGATTTTACGGTCTATCAGTGCCACAAGAAGACTCTGTCTTACTTCCTCTACGCTGTCCATAATCTCGTCATAGTTATCAATGTAAATCAATCCCGAAACGAGACGCTGCTCATCGTTCTCTCTGATATATCTTTTCAATTCCGTAATATCACGAAAATATGCGGTGATAAAATAATCTTTTCCTTTTGGAATCTCCACAAGCGGTTCTGCCTCGTTGAAATCCTGAACGGATATTTTAGAAAATTCCACCTCATATTCCCTATCCCCGTAAGATATCTCCGTCTTTGTCTTCACACCCTCTTTTGACGGGAACAGTCCTCTGTTCAGTTCCGGAATATACTTGCTTAAATATTTCTCTTTTCTTCCTTCCATCATTTCAGAAAATTGCTCATTGCCCCAAATGACATTTCCGTCCTCCAAAAGGATAACATACGGTATTGACAATTCCTTTAATAATACATTCTGAACCGCTCCGTACTGTCCCGCAAATTCCACGAGTTCCGACAACAACAGTGATTTATTATAGAAATAAAGTATTCCTACAATCACTCCGTAAATCAAAACAAAGGCTGTCATTACAAATCCCGCTTTTTTGTCAATCTGGTAAATCCATATATTCATCGCTACAAGCAGAATCATCATGATTGCCGGCCACTGCATATACAGTCGGAGTTGTCCTTTAAACTGAATCTCTTTCTTCATATACCTACCCTCTATAAAACCTTAATATAATATTCTATTATACCACCCTTTCCTCCATTTTGAAAGGAATAAAAAATAGACTGTGTATTAAAACACAATCTATTTTTTATCTGCTTCCTATTCTGCGTATCCGTTTGGATTATTTGACTGCCATCTCCATGAGTCTTCGCACATTTCGTCGAGTCCTCTTTCTGCTTCCCAGCCTAATTCTGCCTTTGCTTTTGCAGGGTCTGCGTAGCATGCCGCAATGTCTCCCGCTCTGCGTGGTTTAATTTCGTATTTGATTTCTTTTCCGCATGCTTTGCTGAATGCTTTTACCATATCTAAAACAGAATATCCGTTTCCTGTTCCCAAGTTGTAAACACATACGCCCGCTTTTTCTTCAATTTTCTTCAGAGCTTTTACATGTCCTACCGCAAGGTCTACTACATGGATATAATCTCTTACGCCTGTTCCGTCATGTGTATCGTAATCATCGCCGAATACACCTAAACATTCCAATTTACCAACTGCCACCTGTGTAATGTACGGCATTAAGTTGTTTGGAATTCCCTTTGGATTTTCTCCGATTGTTCCGCTCTTATGCGCTCCAACCGGATTGAAGTAACGAAGTAATACAACGTTCCATTCAGGGTCTGCTGTGTGGAAATCCGTTAAAATCTGCTCTAACATTGATTTTGTCCAGCCGTATGGATTTGTACACTGTCCTTTTGGGCATTCCTCCGTAATCGGAACAAATGCAGGATCTCCGTATACAGTTGCAGATGAACTGAAGATAATGTTTTTCACTCCCGCTTTTCTCATTGCGTCACAAAGTACCAATGTACCTGCGATGTTATTGTCATAGTATTCCAATGGTTTCTGAACAGATTCCCCTACTGCTTTTAATCCTGCAAAGTGGATAACTGCATCGATATCTTCTTTAGCAAAGATATCTTCCATTGCTTTCGCATCGCGAATGTCTGCCTCATAAAATTTGATTGGTTTTCCTACAATCTTTTCCACACGGTTTAATGCCTCGGCACATGAGTTGCACAAATTATCCACTACAACTACATCGTATCCCGCCTGAATTAATTCGATACATGTGTGGCTTCCAATATATCCTGCTCCACCTGTTACTAAAATTCTCATATCCTTACCTCCTGTATAAAACTTTTAAATGTTACCTGATTATTTGCTGTACTTTTTTACGATTTCCTGCATCGTATCCCATTTTGCTTCCATGTCTTCCACAAGTTTAAACTGTGTGCGGCAACGGTCTAAGTTATGTCCCTCACGGTGAATTTTAAAGTAGTGGTCACCTTCCAAATAATCTGTCAAGAAACGCATTCCACATTCAAATGTCATTACTTTTGCACCCATTGGAAGCATTTCGATTTCTTTCTCTGTCAGGCGTCCGCCGCAGCCTTCGATATAACCTTTTGTATAAATTTCAAACAATCCCATATCACATGAAACTTTGCTTAAGTCCTGTTCATCTTCCGCTGCTGTGCTTGCACCAAAACGAATGGAATCACCGAAGTCATTCATCGCAAGTCCCGGCATAACTGTATCTAAGTCGATTACACAGATACCTTTTCTTGTCTCATCATCAATCATAATGTTGTTTAATTTTGTATCATTGTGTGTTACACGAAGAGGAAGTTCTCCTTTTGCGAGCATGTCGCCAAATACGTTTGCCACATCTTCATGAGCAAGAACAAAATCGATTTCTTTCTGCACAGACGCCGCGCGACCGCAGGCATCTTCTTCCACTGCTTTTTTGAAAACAGCAAAACGTGCTTTTGTATCGTGGAAACCTTCGATTGTTTCGTGAAGTGTCTCAGCAGGATATTCTGCTAAAAGACGCTGGAAATTTCCAAAAGATACTGCGCTCTGATAAAAGTCCTCCGGTGTCTCCACCGCATCATAACTTGTCGCGCCCGTAATAAATTTGTACGCTCTCCAGTATTCCCCTTCAGAATCCACAAAATATGGTTTTCCTTCCGATGTCGGAATCACATTCAATGTTTCTCTGTCCGGATTTCCACCGTTTTCAATAATACGCTCTCTCAAATAAGAAGTAACGCCCAAAACGTTTTCCATCAACTCAACCGGTTTTGTGAAAATGTTTTTGTTCATTCTCTGAAGGATAACTTTCTTCTCACTTCCGTCTTCTTTCAATGTCACTAAATATGTATCGTTAATATGACCGCTTCCGTATGGTCTTACATCAACTAATTCTCCCGCAAACTGATAACTCTCAATCGCTTCTCTTTGCCCTTTATTCATTTCTGCTGTCATTATTCTTCTCCCCACAATTTTTCCGGATATAATCCGTCTTCTTTCATTTTTCTGATTGCTTCCACTACAACCGGTTTGTCCTCTTTGTAAGTTACGCCAAACCATTTGTCTTTTGAAGACAGTACGCTTACTTCCGCACGTCCCGCTTTCTCCAAATTGTCTACAACTGTAGGAAGGAAATATTCACATTTCATTGGGTTTTCAGCAAGTCCTTTTTCCAAAAATGCAGGAAAGCCTTTTTGGATTTCTTCCAGAATACTTCTTGTAAATCCCCACATATTCATGGATACAAGTGTTTCACCCGGCACATATGTCCATGTCTCTCCGTCATCTTCCGTAAATGCAATTTTGCCTTCACGTTTCTCAATGCGTGTTCTCTCCTGGATTCCTTCCAGTTTGCCGTCAGCGCTTACCTGACAGATTCCACGTGCAACATGTCCGTTGTCCGTAACTGTATTCTGTAATTCATATCCTACCATAGTATAACGGTATTTGTCATCATCTTCATGTGTAGATAAATAATCATAAATTGTCTGGAAAGCATGTCTTCCATAATAGTCATCAGCATTAATAACTGCGAATGGCCCGTCAATCTCATCAATCGCACTCAACACTGCGTGCGCTGTTCCCCACGGTTTTACCCTGCCTTCCGGAACAGAAAATCCTTCTGGAAGATTGTGAAGATCTTGGAATACATATGCAACTTCCATGTGTTTCGCCATGCGTTTCCCGATTACTTCTCTGAAGTCTTTTTCATTTTCTTTCTTAATGATAAATACAACTTTCTCAAATCCTGCCCTCTTTGCATCAAAAATTGAGAAATCCATAATAATATGTCCCTGTTCATCTACCGGATCAATTTGTTTTAACCCGCCGTAACGGCTTCCCATACCTGCCGCCATAATTACTAATACTGGTTTTTTCATTTCTCTGCCTCCATCACATTTTTTCTAACTACATTTTATACTATCTATTATATTATATCAACTTTATTTGCAAATCTTTAGGGGATTTCTTTCTATCTTTGTACAATCGTCCTCACTTTACCGAATTTCTTTTCAAATACAAATCAGGGGTATCGCTCAATTGCGATACCCCCTTTTTCTTACTTAAATCTGTGATTGTAAACAAACAAAAGTGTTAAAAGTCCTATCAGACCTACTATTTCCATCATCAATCCTGAAACCGAAATATTTCTCTGTCCGATGATAATCAAGGCTAAGGAAATAACGAAAACAATGCACATAATAATATTTCTCACTGAATTTTTCATTACTGTCTACCTCCTAACCTTTCAATCCGCCGAGAGTCATACCCTCTGTTAAACGTTTCTGAACTGCGATATATAAAATCAATGTTGGCAGCATAACGATAACCAAACCAGCGTACATAATACCGTAGTTTGTCGCTGTTTTTTCAACTGCCATTAAGTTTTTCAATCCCATTGCTAATGTATCATTTCCGTCCATTAATGTGTAGGCAATGATGTATTCATTCCAGAATGACAGGAAGTTAAACAGAATAACTGTAATAATACTTGGTTTTGCCATTGGAATCATAATTTTAACCATTGTTTTAAAATATCCGCAACCGTCTATGTAAGCCGCTTCCTCGAATCCTTTTGGAAGTGTCTGGAAATATCCGCTTAACAGATATACTGTAAACGGCAACGCACTGGACGCATAAACTAACGCCAATACAAAACGGTTATTTAAAAGGAACTCCATTCCTAACGCCTTGTCCACTTCACTTAACATTAAGAAAATCGGAATTACAATATAACTGATATTTACAAATAAACCAGCCATAAATCCCAAGTTTAAGATTTTCTTTCCTCTGAAATTAAATCTTGAAAGAGCGTAAGATGCAGGCAATGCTAATACAAGAAGTAAAATCAATGCCAACGCCGTAACAATTACAGAGTTAAGGAAGAATGTTCCCATATTCGCATCTCTAAATGCAATTACAAAGTTTTGGAAGAAAAATTCCTTTGGCAATGCCCAAGGACTGACATTTGCTCCAATAAATTCCGAGTTCTGTTTCAAACTCGCCATAAACACCCATGCAACCGGTATAATAATCGAAATTGCTAACGTAAAGAGAGCCACATAGATGAATAATTTATAGATGAAACTGGTTGGTTTTCTATTCTTTTTTCCCATTTTTGCTCTCCTTTCCTAAAATTCGTATACTTCACGGTCAGTAATCTTATTTACAATTCCTGCTAAGATGAAGGAGAATAAGAAAATAACTACACCGATCGCCATACCATAACCGTATGCACCGTTACCGTATGCCTGTTTATACATATAGTTTAATCCAACTTCTGTCTTTCCATTTGGTCCACCGTTTGTCATGATCTGAACAAAAAGGAAACTTAAGTTAATTGTACTGATGATATAGAATGTTAATGTTGTACGGATATTGCTCCAGATTAATGGGAATGTAATCTTGAAGAACATCTGTAATTCCGTAGCACCGTCAAGTGATGCAGCCTCATAATAATCAGGTGGAATTGCAGCCATACTTGCCATATACATAACCATGTAATATCCGATTGCCTGCCATACAAGTGCAAAGATTACAGAGTAGATTACAATATTCGGCTCTGCCATCCATTTATGCGTCAATCCGTCTAAATGAATTGCCTCTAAAAATGTATTTAATAAACCTGTGCTTGGATTATAAATCGCTCCAAAAATACCTGCAATAACAACGATTGACAAAATATTTGGAATATAGAAGATAACACGGAAGAAATTCTTTCCTTTAAATGTTCCTCTGTTTAACAATGCTGCGAATAAAACAGCAAGTACGATTGTGCAAAGCATTACAAGTACGATAACTAAAATCGTATTCTGCATAGCCTGCAAGAAACTCTTATCTCCCATTAATGTTTTAAAGTTCTCAAATCCGATAAATGTTTTCTGATTAGTAATACCACCCATGCGGTATAAAGACATACGGAATACATCAATTGTCGGAATAAAGATAAAGAGAACTAATAAAATCGTAGCCGGAGCCAAACAAGCAAAGATAAATCGTCTTTCTGAGCGTTTTCTGTTCATAGGTCTTATCCTTCTCCTTTAAAAAACGGTGAGTCATAACAACTCACCGTTTGTAATAACTAACTTAAACTACTTTGATTAATTATTCTACGTTTTCTGCTAATTTTTTCCATGTATCAACTAATAACTTGTTGTAGTCTGCTGCTTTCATTTCACCTGAATTCAAAGCGTCAATTGAACCGTATACAGTTGCTTTCATATCAAAACCTTCAATTGGTTTTGTTGTAGCCCATGCACCGGATACTGTTTCGTATCCTTCTGAGTTTGCTAATGTATAAGTATCTTTGATTGTTCCTGCAGGTAATTTGTCAGATGCTCCAGCAACTGGTGCTACGATTGGCGCTGCTGATTTTTCACCTGTCTCTTTGTTTGTTGTTTCGTTTGCTAACATTAAGTCAACAACTTTATCAGAGTACATAAATTTAACAAATTTCTTTGCTAAATCCATTTCTTTTGCTTCTGCAGGTACCCACATTTGTTCTGTAAATGTGTAGATGAAGTGTTTTTCATCGTTTGCGCTGAATTTAGGTGGTGCCATCATACCCCAGTTAAATCCTTCAGGAGTAGAGTTAGCCATTTCACCGATTACCCAGTTACCGTTTGGCATGAATAATGCTTTTCCGTCGATTACGTTCTGCTGGTTAAGTTTGAATCCACCTTCTGCGTTTGCGTTAGCAACTGTGTCAGGGTGAACATATTTTGGCTGAGCAATTTTTGAAATTGTATCAGATACTTTCTTACCTGCTTCTGATGTCCATGTATCTTTATCGTAGTTTACTGCTTTGTTGTAGAAATCAATTCCGCCAGCCTGTGCTAACATCTGGTACATTGTTGTATCAAAGTAACTTGGAATTGGGTATGTGAGTAATGAAACTCCGTCTGCTTTTGCTTTGTCACCAAGTGCAAAGAACTCGTCCCAAGTTGTTGGAAGGTCATATTTTTTGTTTGGTCCTTCAAATAAGTCTTTGTTGTACCATAAACCTGTTGGTGTGTATGTGATTGGTGCTAAGTAGATTTTACCATCACCGTATGGCTGTGCTGCTGCATTGTCTGTAATACCAGGAACTAATTTTTCTTTTAATTCATCATCAAATACATCAGAAATGTCAGCGATTGCTTTTTCTTTTAACATTGTTTCTGTGAAACCGCTTGGCTGTCCTAAGTTGTAGTATACAACGTCAGGTACATTTCCGTTCTTGATGTCTTTTGTCAAGTCTTTGTCTAATTCAGATGAAAGATGTAATTCGATATCAACATCTTTGTTTTCTTCCTCAAAAGCCTTTTCAATATTTTTCCAAATCTGTGCTCCGTTACCACCTTCAAATGCTGCTACTTTAAGAACTGTTTTTCCGTCCTTTTTAGCATCTTTGTCTTTGCTACCGCAACCTGCTGCTAATGTAGCAATCATGGCAACTGAAAGTAAAAGTGCTGTCACTTTTCTCATTTTCATAATTAACTTCCTCCTTTTGTTAATTCTGTTCATTTTCTAATCATTATATTACACCACTTCCGTCACTTTTTCTATAGCAATCTTGTCTTTCTTTTTATATATCTTGCTATCGGATATTAAAAACACTAAATTTATAAAAAGTATGGATTATTGTAAAAATCGCCGCAGGTTCAAAACCTACGGCGATTTTTTACTGGTCTATCTTCTGTTTTTTCTTCTCAAGAAATATACAACGATAACACCGGCAGATGTAAGAATAGCCAAAAGGCTGATCCACATCATCATTCCAAAACTATCCCCTGTCTCTACTGCTCCCTGATGATTTTCTCCTTTATCCGCACTGCTTCCGTTACTATTACTATTGCTGTTGTTGTTACTATGGCTGCCATTATTCCCTGAGTTGTCTGGGTTTGTTGTATCATTCGGTTTTTCTTTAACCGTTACTTCTGTTTCCGCCATAAGTCCGTCCGGATTTTCTATTCCTTCCGGTACTGTGAGTGTTCCTGTAAATACATATTTTCCTGCTACTTCTGCATTATATTTTTCACATGACCATTCTACAGGAAGTTCTACCGTCGTACCGTTATCCAATTCAACTTTCACTTCTTTCGGAAGTGGAATGTCCTTCAACTTTGTTCCGTATGCTACTTCCACATCTTTTACTTTATCAACAGAAGTAATTTTATTTACCTTTGGTTTCTCAGGTTTTTCAGGAAGTGATTTTACGAATTTGGCATCTGCCCAGTCCGCATGGTCATTGTAATTGTTTTCTCCCATATCGGCAAATAACTGAATCGTAGATGCACCCGTAAGATCAATTTTGATTTTTTTCATCGGATCTTTTACTGTCATTTCTCCTGAATTATATTTTTCTTCACCGTCTACTAAGACACGGAATGTTACCGAACTCGGAACATTTCCCTGACTCACCTGATAATAATCAATTCCAATATAGGATTCAAATGCTGTATATCCCTGTCCTTCTATATTATACGCAACTTCAGATGATGCGTGTGCTCCCAATCCTTTTTTGAATTCCACACGCTGTCCCTTTTCATCGGCAAGGGCAATTGCTCCTCCGCTGCTCGAAATATCCAGACCGAGTTCTCCATAACCCACTTCGTCTTTTGTTGAAATATCCATTCTGTCAGACGCATAGTCAAATCCTTCTGCATCAATATCAAGTGTATAAACCCTTTTCACCTTTCCGTCCGGTGATGTCACTTCAATACCAATTGCATTTTTTCCTTCATAAATATTCATGTCAGTCACAATGCTGCCTGCACCACTCTTTTCCTCTGTATCTGAGAATACTCTTATCTTCGCATTATCCATAAGCGACTGTGCTTCAATATGAATACTGTCATTGTTCATTGTAACTGCATACTCTGTTACATCAGGTTTCAACGGATCAAATCCCGGAAGTAATGTCTCGTCTGTTTTAAGACTTAATAAATCTGCGTTGCTTCCACTTCTCACAACAACATTGACTGTATAATATGTAGTAGTCCACATATTTTCTGATGTATTTGCAACAACAATCTGATTTAATCCATCTTCCAGTTTGTAAGACGCAGACACACCGTCAGTTCTAACTGAATTTTTTGTAATGTTTGTTTGCTGTTCCTGTGCTCCCTGAACTGCTTCCACTTTTACTGACTGCGGATTGTCAACGTACATTGTATATTCCGTTTTATCCGGAGCAAAATCCGGAAGACTCTTGCCATTCACTTTCAAATCTTTTAGTGCAGAGTTATTGAAACCGTCCCGGAACAGATACAGGCATACTGTACGCTCTGTAATTCCATCAGCACCTTTTACCGTCAGATAAAAAGCATTAATTCCTGCTGTCAAATCTACATCAACTTCAAAAACACCTTTGTCTTTCGATGCATTTTCTACCGGAATATTGAAAAATGAACGTTTTACACTAAATGCTGTTCCTTTGTCTTCTGTTTCCATACGAATGGAAACATCATCTTTATCTGTATTGATAAAGTAACTGTTCGTACCGGATTTAATTTCATCTTCCGATAAATTCACATCTTTTCCGTCCACACTCAATTTCTGAATATTGACATTTCCTTCTTTCTGCGTGTGCAGTGCTACTTTATATACCTTGCTTCCTCTCTCTATTGTCAGACCGTCCTGCATATCTACAACTGCTGCACACTCATCTGTCAATGTGGCAAGCGTTACCTTTCCGTCTTTATCTTTAATTACCGTCTTCACGCCTGCATTTTCAGGATCATAAGAAACTCTGATTTTTGATGATGCTCCGTCCGGAAGAACGAATTTTGCATCTTTTTTATCAAAATCAGCCACTGCATTTCCGTTGATATAGAGGTTTCGTAAAGTTTCAGCGTCACTTTTATCCACTGTCACGGAAACTTCTTCTGATTTTGCAACTGCTGACGGTTTTCCGAGATTGTCAATGGCAAGAAGACGAACGCTCAGTTTTCCTGCTTCTTTTGGAATATATTTTCCTTCAGAAGTATATGTAACATCTTTCACTCCGCTTTCATTTTCCAAAGTCCACTCGTAAATTATTTTTTCAACAGTTCCATCGCTATCTGATGCTTTTGCCGTTACTTTCGCTTCAGTATTTACTTTATCCGCCTTCAGGTCTACCGATGAAACTGTTGGGCGTTCATTGGAAACTGCCGAGAAAATCTGTTTCGGAACAACCGTATTCATATTTTCTGTTGTTGTTTCACTCGCTTTTGCAATTTTCACATTACTAAATGTTGAACTGAACTCTTTTCCACTATTTTCCCATGCCGTAAATGCCAAATACAGTTTTCCGTCTGTAATTTTACTAATCGCATTCTGCGTATTTGCTGTTTTCCATTTACCGGAGGCATCTTTAAATCGTACTGTCACCGTGTCGTTTTGAATTTCAATTTCAAATGTCGTAGATGTCAGTTTATTATCTGCGGAATTACCACCTCTTTCAGACGGTGACGCCTTTTCCTCATAAACCGCTGTCACTCCTGACATATGCCCTTTCTTTCCAACAGAGTAATAGTTATCTCCATCTTTGTAGAGAACAATTCCTGCATTATTGTATCCGTCCCCATTAACTACAAGTCCGTCCACATCTACCTGAATTCGCAAATCATTTTTATATTCTTCCAGAATTGGAAGTTTTACAAGATTGGTCACATATGTATTTGCGCCATATAAATCACTCTTCGGATCCGATTCTGCTTCAATCGTAATTTCATTTTTCGCTCCGGAAAGCATCTTTTCATGCATGTTATCAACTGACACTTCTGAAGAATTCAGTTTTGATACATCTCCGTAACTCTTAGGGAAACGGTTAATCATAAGTACGGAAGCACTTTTTCCGTTTTTATCCGCTTTCAGAAGAACTGCCCCTTCTTTCAACGCCGTGTACACATTTCCTTTAACAGTTGCCGCATTACTTGCTTTCCCTGTCAGAGGATCAAGTACCTCAATCTCCGCACCATCAGTTATCGTAAGATGCGCTGTACCGCCTTCTTCCGTTATCTCTGTCTTATCCGCTTCAATTGAAACCGTTGTTCCTTTTCCTTCGCCAACCGGAATTTCAACCGAATTACTCTTAATCATTGTTCCATTCCACTCTACATAAGCAGTCAGTGTAACTGTTCCGTCTGCCACACCTACCAATTGTCCCTGTTCATTTACATATGCCACAGTCGGATCAGATGTGATGTAATGTACTTTTGATTCACTTGTAATCAGATTATTTCCCTCTTTATTTAAAGTCAGCACATCGTCTTTAATTTCCACGTCATCTTCCGTCATCTTATCGCCAGATGTAGTAACATTTAAGTTCAAGCCATCATCATATGTATTTCCATTAATTTCAACATTTTTACAGTTGGTAAACTTGAAAATGTCTTTTGGAAGTGTCTTTTCTTTCACTTCCTTTTTAATATCCTGTGTCTCTCCGATGCCAAGGCCTTCCATGTCATTTAGTGTAATTTCAATTCCCGGATTGTCACGAATGATTTTGTTGTTTTTAATCGTCATACCGTCAACGCCTTCCGCCGTCACAACATTATCATTCGCCATATGAAATTCATTTCCCTCTACAGAAATATTTCGATGTACAGGAATATTTCCCTTTGATGCTGGCGCATCTTGTACTGATGTCAGAACAACCGGATCTACAAAAATACCTGATACGTCTCCCCATTCTACCTGTCCTGTAGGACGGATATAGAATTTGTTATTACGAATCTTCATATTTCTGATAGGACCTGACTCATACCAGTAATTCGCATCGTTTGAAAGATATATGTTTGCCATTGTCATATTGTCAAATATATTATCTTCAATGACAACCGGTTTTCTTGTCGTACATAGAATTCCTCTTGTAGGAATGCTCTTCATATGGTTTCCGCTAATCGTTACTGCAGCAGTATAAGAAACGTTCTCTGCTACATACAGTCCTTCTTCTTCCTCTGAGTTATTTCTCCTTACTTTAATTTTCAAATCATTCAGTGTTTCCTCACTGAACGCTTCCTTAAATGTTACGACTTCCGTACGCATATCCAGTTTTTCTCCATTGTACTCCTCACCCGGTGCAACGGAAGATTCTACAATATACGGGTTTTCTTCCGTCGATCCGTCCGGCAGTTCAAGATATGTTCTGGAATAGAAAAGTACCTCGTCGCCCTTGTGGAACTGTCTGAAACCACCCTGCTGTGAATGAATATATTTTAATTTAAGTGTACGGTTATCAATTATCTCCTCCACTCTCATATAACTTCCATGCACATTGATTGGGTCATCATGGGACATGGAGAAGTTGCAGTCTGTTACTTTAAAATATCCTCCACAACCCGCAACATGAAGTTGATCCGCATTACTTGTTGTATATTTTCCCGTAGCATATCTTGGCAGAAAATCCACGCCCTTAAATTCTACGTTTTTACACATCTGTGTAAGCCAGCCGAAGCCGCTCAGATAGTGAACATCAATATTTTCGACAAGTACATCTTCGCTCTCCCAGAAAAATGCACCTGTAGTTTTTCTTGTCGCTGAGTCGCTTAAAAGAAAAATATTGCCGACTTCCTGATCTTTCGGACGCTCTCCATTGTAAGTAAATCGAAGAACATTTTCTCCTGCTTTCTCGATGGAAGCCACATTTGCAAACGGATTCGATGCCGCTTTATTGCTTGCTCTTGCTACAGTTTGGTCATACCCTTTATAAATAACCAGATAAGCACAGAAATCCGCATTGCTTTTCTCCCAATAAGGTCTTTTTGTTACCGGACTCATCTCTCCCTGCCATGTAATTCCGGTTTTATCTGCATTGATTTCATAGTTATAGTTTGCCGGAACATAAAAATCCGCATACTGTTTTCCCGATTCATCTACTCCATTTCCAACAACACTCAAGTCCACTGTATCCGGATCTTTATAGTCTAAAACAAAATCATGAAGTTTTATATTGTGACTGTCCACAGCCGCAATTGCCATCATATCTCCATGCATAATAAGAGAAGATCCGTTCCCCTCAAGCGTCAAATTATCTACGCCCTCCAACAGTATTGCTATAGATTTCTCCGGATAAGAGAGACTGCTCGTATTTGACGTGTGGTAATTTCTCTTTGTAGCGTAATCTTTCCAAAAATGATATTCCCCCTTTGGAAAGTTTAACGTCACTTTACCTTTTGTCTCTTTTACTTTCTCCAATGCTTTCTGAACAGCCTTTGTACTGTCCATTTTCCCTCCCGGATCCGCACCAAAATCCGTCACATCAATTACTGTTCCGGTCTTTTCTTTTGCCAACACGGATTTCCCCGTCGAAAAGAAACCAACCGGAAAACCTGCCACAAGCAGGCATACCGTGACCACTCCTGCGAGCAGCCGCTTTTTCATTCTCATAACTCATTTCTCCTTTCTCATGTCTTAAAACAGACTATATATTCAATAATAATCCTATATATATTTTGTGTCTTTACAATTTTCAATTCAATAGATTGAATTTTCTATCTTTTATTGCCATAAATATAAAAACATTGTGTCTCACTGTATTTACGATTATACTATACGGGTAAGGAGGCTAAACAGATGGATAAAAATCTAAGTAAAAAACAAATTTTAAAGAAACTATTTTTTTCTACATTATATTTAAGCACATTTACATTCGGAGGCGGATACGTTATTGTCTCCCTGATGAAAAATAAATTCGTGGACGAACTTCACTGGATTGACGAGACGGAAATGATGGACTTAATCTCCATTGCCCAGTCTTCGCCCGGCGCTGTAGCCGTCAACGGTGCAATCGTAGTCGGTTATAAACTTTGCGGCCTTGCAGGAGCAGGTCTAGCCATACTCGGCGCAATTATTCCCCCTTTTGTCATCATCTCAGTCATCTCAGGATTTTATACACTCTTCCAAAGTAATCCTGTTATCCAGTCACTTCTGACCGGCATGCGTGCCGGAGTCGGCGCGGTTATCGTCTCTGTTGTGTGGGATATGGGGTTCGGCGTTGTAAAGGGAAAACAATTTCTTCCTATTGTTATCATAATCAGCGCCTTTATCGCCAACTATTATTTTAAAATCAATATTATTTTCATTATTTTTATCTGTATTGTGTTTTCTGTATGCAAAACAGTTTTGGATTGCGGAAAGGAGAAACGATAATGATTTACATACAACTTTTTCTCAGTTATCTCCAAATCGGTGCGTTCAGTTTTGGCGGGGGATATGCCACCATGTCACTTATACAGGCGCAGGTTGTTGAAAAATATCATTGGCTTACTATGGGACAGTTTACCGACCTTGTAACCATTGCGGAAATGACGCCGGGGCCGATTGCCATTAACTCCGCAACCTTTGTCGGAACACAGGTAGGAGGAATCTTTGGTGCGTTCTGCGCCACGATAGGCTGCATTTTGCCTTCCTGCATCATTGTCACTCTGCTGGCAAAAGTATATGTAAAATATCGGAATGTAACCGTAATGCAAAATATTTTAAGTACACTCCGGCCTGTCGTTGTCTCCATGATTGCCATAGCAGGTATCTCCATTTTACTTTCCGTATTTTTTCCAAACGGAGCGGATTTCAGCATACGCGGGACAATTATTTTCCTTGTGGCGCTCGTCCTTCTGCGAAAAACAAAACTGCAGCCCGTTTCCGTTATGGTAGGTTGTGGAATCTTTGAACTTATATGGCAATTCATTTGTTGAACTTTTAACGCAAACCTTATATAATGGTTTTAACGAAGGAGGGTACTACATGAGCAATCAAAACTATCGTCTTGAAGAAAAAGCCTTAGAAAAAATTGACGCCCGTCTGTTATATATTACGGAGGCACGTTACGGAAATGACTGGCATAGCATCGTGCACACCCACCACTTTACAGAATTGTTTTTTGTTACACACGGCTCAGGAAATTTCATTATCGAGAATGAAAGTTTTCCGGTAAAAGAAAATGATTTAGTTATTGTGAACCCCAATGTTTCACATACTGAATCGGGCAAAGACGGCACGCCTTTAGAGTATATCGTACTTGGCATCAACGGTTTGCAGTTCAAAACAGAGGACAGGCAGATTGACTATAACATTCATAATTTTTTACACAACAGAGAAGAAGTTTATTTTTATTTAAAAGCTCTTCTGCACGAGGTACAGACAAAGGAAGAAAATTTTGAATCTATCTGTCAAAACCTCTTGGAGATTCTGATTTGGAATATTATGCGCAAAACAAAGACAACGCTTTCCGTTGCGCCGACAAAGAAAATCACAAAAGAGTGCCGGTTTATCGAACAATATTTAGATGAGCATTTTATGGAGGACATCACTCTGCAGACGCTGAGCGATTTGACTTATCTCAATAAATACTATCTTGTACACGCTTTCAAACACTATAAGGGTGTATCTCCTATCAATTATCTGATTGAAAAGAGAATTTCTGAAGCAAAACATTTATTGGATACGACAAATTACCCTATCTCAAAAGTTGCCTCCGTAGTCGGATTTTCATCACAATCCTATTTTTCTCAGGTATTCCGGAAGGAAACAGGATTCTCTCCGAACGAATACAGAAAATCTATGGAGAATTAATGTTCTATTTTGCCAAATAAATGGGAGGGCATACAAATGAGTTATAAGAGTGTTAATCTTGAAGATACCATTTCTATTGAAAATTTATTTACCATACACTATTTTGAGTATATGAGTGATTTCTCCTTTGCGGGAGAATCCCACGATTTCTGGGAATTTGTGTTTGTAGACAAAGGGGAGATTGATATTTATATGGATAATATCCACACCCGCCTGAAGAAAAGAGAAGTTGCTTTTCACAAACCAAATGAGTTTCACCGCCTGCAGGCAACCGGAAGTTCCGCACCAAACCTTGTCGTCATTTCTTTTTCATGCAACAGCCCTGCTATGAGTTTTTTCAGAGAAAAAATTCTGACAGTGGACGATTTGGGCAAGACTCTGTTAGGTAACATTATTAAGGAGGCAAAGAAATTATTCGACTGCCGTTTAGATGATCCTTATTTAACAGAAATGATAAAGAAAGAAGAGAAACCGCTTGGAGCAGAACAGTTAATCAAAATCCAACTGGAGCATTTTCTCTTACATTTACTCAGATGTTCGCAGAACAGAAATGCGTCCGCACTTCCCAAACCGGCAGCGTCAAAGGGAAGTTCTGAGATTTTCAACCGTGTCTTGGAATATATGGAAAATCATCTGGATTCCCGCCTGACAATCGACCTGTTATGCAAAGAAAATATGGTGGGGCGTTCCCAGTTACAGAAAATTTTTCAGCAGAAAACCGGTCTCGGCGTAATCGAATATTTTTCTCATATGAAAATTGATGCCGCCAAACAGATGATGCGAACGGATTTTATGAATTTCACACAGATTTCCGAATCTCTGGGATATTCTTCCATTCATTATTTTTCAAGACAGTTCAAGAAGATTACGGGAATGACCCCGTCAGAATACGTTTCTTCCGTCAAGGCGTTGGCGGAAAATTAAACAGTTTAAAATAAGGAGGACTCTGCACAGCAGTTCCTCCTTATTTTTCCCTCTATTCACTTTCCCTGCATCTCGCCCAAAAAGAAACTGATTCCTCTGTTCCTTTATTAAAATAACAATGACTTGTATGCGCTTTTACAAGAATCGTGTCCCCTTCTTTCAGATGAAACATCTGGTTCCCTAATCCTAATGTAAGTTCACCTTTTATCACTGTTCCCACCTCATCAAAATCATGCTCCCAGCGAAGCCCTTCGCCTGCTCCGCCCGGTTCAATGGACATATATGTAAATGTCGTTTTATCCAAGCCATAATCAATATTTTCTAACCTGATACTGTTTTGCTCATCAATGACAACTTCTCTCTCATCTTTTCTCACAATAATCGACTCTTCTCTATTGCGCTCCACCATATCTCCTAAAGAAATGTCCAACGCTTCACATATTTTCTGTATATTCACAAGGGTAGGGCTGTTCACATTTCTCTCCAGATTGCTCAAATATCCGGTAGATAATCCTGTCGCCTCCGCCAACTGCTGCAACGTTATTCCTCTTTCTTTCCGCAGACTTCTAACATTGTATCCTATTTTGCTAATATCACTCAACGTACTTTCCCTTTCCCTTCTTATCGCTTGTCTCATTGGGCCGTATGTATGAAAAAAGCATTATCGTGCATCTGTACTCTTGCCCGATAATGCTTTTTCTTATCTTATTTAGATTTCATACCAAATGATTTCATTTGCATCTAAGTCTAAATCGAAACTTGTTCCATCACCTTTATAAACAGTTGTACTCTGTGGCTCGTATGTATTATTTACTACACAATATTTACCATTTTTCACATATGCGTGAACTTCTACGTTGAAGTTTGAACTGAACCATTTATGTAAGTTATCTTCATCATGTGAAGACCAGATAATTGAACGGTATAAAAGTCTGCTGTTTTCAAAACTGTATGGAAGACCGCTGATGTATACACAACGTCCTTTACCAAATTCATTTACGGCTAACTGTACTTCTTTATCAACCTGTCTTAAAATAGTTGTTCCGTCTAATGCGAAAATGTTCTTTTCACCTTCACCGAAATCAATGTCTTTTGTACAGTCTTCTTTGATAAAGTGGTCATGTTCGTCCCAGTTATATTTATCTGTATTTAAGTTAAATCCGTTTTCTTTTTCTACACCAAGTGCATTTGCAAGCTGGAAGAAACGTCCTTCCCACTGATATGCCGTAGGCTCACCTACACCGATGAATCCACCGCCATTGTAAATGAATTTCTTAACGGCTGTTACGACTGTCTCATCAATCCAGTTTGCCCCACCGCTGTGTGCTGTATAAGCATCACCTACGTTAAGAACAACATCAATGTTATCCAAAATTGCAGGATTCTCTTTAATGTCATCAAAACTGATGAATTTTACATCGAATGGCGCACCTGAAAGCGCTTCGATGATTCCTGCATAAGAGTAGTTTTGCTTCTGATATAAAGCGTGGTGAACCATGTGATTTCCCCATGCTCTCATTTTACCCCAACTGTTTAATACGGCAACTGTTTTTACACAGTAAGGTGTTGTTCCTTTAATGTTTTCGTACAATGTGCGGAATTCATCACATACGCTCTCCACATAGTCGATAAACTCTGGGAACTGAAGCGCAAGTTTTAAGTATCCGCCGTATCCGATTCTGTCGATTGGTTTTCTTAAAATAGCACGACGTGCCGTTACCCAGTTTACTTTTGCTTCTTTTACCGGATCTCCGCCTTCGTGGAATGTATCCGGGAAGAAATATGGAAGGAAACGTCCTTCTGTATATTTTACATTTGGAATATCACTAATCAGACGTAATGTAGAACCGTTTCCTACACTTCCTACTACTGCGTCCAGTCCGATTGACTTAAATTCGTCCATAAACGGTTCCATACCAATCCAGTGGTCACCTAAGAACATCATTGCTTCTTTTCCAAGCTCATGTGTAAGGTCTACCATTTCTTTTGCCAATTTAGCAACTTCTCTTCTCTGGAATGCCTGGAAATCACGGAATTCTTTAGAAGGAATACGATACTGGTTGTTCATATATCCCTGGTCAATAATAAACTCAGGTCTGAATTTATATCCGACTTCTTTTTCAAACTGTTCTAAAATATATGGACTTACAGATGCTGAATATCCGTACCAGTCTACATATTTTTCTCTCGCCATCTCATCGAAAATCAATGTGAACTGGTGGAAGAATGTTGTGTAACGGATAACATCAATGTGTGGGTTGTCTTCAATATATTTGCGAAGACGTCTCATTGTAAATTCTTTTGTTTTTGGCTGACGAACGTCAAATGTAATCTGTTTTTCCACATCTTTCCAGTCATTTACAACCGCATTGTACATATGTACAGGATCCCACATAATATATGCAAGGAAACTTACTGTATAATCATGGAATGGTTTTGCTCCGTGGATTGTTACATCTCCTGTTTCTTCACTGTAATCCCATTCTGTCACAGGAACAACTTCTCCTGTTGTACGATCAATCACTTCCCACCATCTTGTAATGTCATCGTGAGAGTTTACTTTTAACATGTCAGGATATAAGTGATCCATTAAATGAATAGATAACTCTGAATCTACTGCTGTGTGGAAAGATGTCATAATATACATTTGCTGAATCTCGTCCGGATTTGCTTTCGCCCAAGCATTATCCTTTCTTGTTGTATAATATGTTGAATATACTTTCGCATCTACATCTCTTAATTCTTCCGGGTAATCTGTACCGTCACAGTCACGAATGGCGTCTGCTCCCCATCTCTTCACTAATTCCAGTGTTTCCGGTACTACGTCAACGTCTGTAGGTATAGTTACTCTTCCGGTTAATTTCTCTTTGCTCATAACGTTCTCCTCTCTAGTCTTTCTGTATTCAGTATATAAAAAGAAACTGTTTGCGTCTATGCGATTTTTGTTCACAATTTTATATATATTGCTTTTTTACAAAATTTTTTATATTACATAATGCAACGCTAATTCAAATGTATTTCGCACACCCTCTCTATGTGTTCTCTCGTATCCGTGAGAAGCATATACTCCTGAACCAATCAGCGCATGGCGCACATCTCTTCCCGCAATTAGGGCTGCTGCCGTATCCGAACCATAGAACGGATAAATGTCTACCGCATAATCCAGTTCATTCTTTTTAGCCGTATCAATCAGTTCATTTACCATTTCAAAATGATATGCGCCTCTTCCGTCCTTTGCGCAAATGGAAACCTGTCTCTCCGTACATGTGAGATTTTCTCCTACACAGCCCATATCAATCGCCAAAATATCTTTGATGTCATCTGTAACTCCGCTTGCTGCCCCGTGTCCCACTTCTTCATGTACGGTAAAGAAAATCTGTACATTTCTCTTCAGGCAGCCTTTATGTTCACTTACATATTTTGCCAAAGCAAGCAAAATTCCTGAAGACGCCTTATCGTCTAAGAAGCGGCTCTTAATGTATCCGCTTTCCGTAATACGGAATCTGGGTTCCACCATAATGAAATCTCCCGCACTGATTCCAAGTTTTTCTACATCTTCCTTGCTGCTTACATTTTCATCTAACACAACTTCCAGATTTGTAAACTTTCTTTCTTCATTTATGTCCGGATTTACATGGATAGAAGCATTTGCCAACTGAATTGTCCCCTCATACACTTTTCTGTCTCTTGTTAAAATGCGGACATTCTCTGTTTCAATATTATTCTGATTCAATGTTCCGTTGGAAATGGCAAGTCTTCCATCTCCTTTAATATAATGTACAAATGCCCCTAATGTATCTACATGTGCCATCATCATCAAAGGATTGCCCTCGCCTCCAAGGTTTGCAATCACTCCGCCTTTTCTGAGTGTGCGCACTTCAAATCCCATACGTTCCAGTTCTTCCTGCAAATATGCCGTCACATTGTAGTGATAGCCTGTCGGGCTGTCAATGGAAATCAATTTTTCAATCTGTTCTACTGCATAATCATGATACACTGCGTTATTCTCTGTCATTATAAATACCTCCTAATTCTTTCCACAGAATATTTCTACCAATCATTGTACCACATTGGAATATTTTTTTGTTAATTTTTAACTATTTTCATAAAAAAGGCTCCCCACGAACATTTCATGGAAAGCCTTTTCTCTCTAAGATTTCTTGCCGACATGATATTCTTTTTTCAGCGCTCTCATCGTTCCTCTCGCAATTACGTCCACGATATTAAACCCAAATGCAATCGCAAGACAGGTAGCCAGCAGAATAATCGCCTCACTGAAAGCCATACCAATATCACGACTTACACAGCCATACATCATATAATATAAGTTAGGTCCCGGAATAAGCGGGAATACTGACGCCGTCAAAAAGATAGTTGACGGAGCCTTATTCTTTCTTGACATAACAAAAGCGTATCCTGCCACAAATATCGCAGCTACCAATGTTGCAAAAAAGTTGCTCGGCTTCCATTCATAAACAATCAGATAAATACCCCATGTAATAAACGCACCTACACCTGAATAAAGGACTTGTTTTCCCCTGATTTTAAACCAAAACGCAAATCCCACACAGGCAACCGTACAGGCCATCAACTGTATTGGTATATTATAATTTAAAATAAACCCTTCTGCCGAAACACCGTCCAGCAATAACATTGCAAATGCGGTTCCAAAGGCGATTCCCGCTGCCCCAAGCATCGAGTTCATAATGTTAATCGCACCTGAAATATAGTCTTTCTGAAGCAACTCCCGAATTCCGTTCGTCGTACTCAATCCGCTGATCAGAAGCATGACAATCCCAATCATAATACGCTCCGGGTGACTTCCCAGCCCTGCACGGACACAGAGAAGAATAATCACTTCCGAAAGGAACGATAAAATGGCATTATAAATCAAAAGATTTTCCTCTCTTCTGCTCAGCCAACCGCCTACAACTACAATCATAAGCGAAACAATCACTGCCACAATGGCGTCCTGAAAATCACTTCCAAAGAATACCGCAAATCCTGTTCCTCCCATCACTGCCGCAAAATATTTAATAGCTGGGTGTTGCGCCGGCCTGTTTACCACTTCCAAATATTTTTCCCGCAGTTCTTTTGCATCGGGCGTATGCTGACAGACGTAGCGGGATAAATTGTTCAAATAATCTAACTGGTCGAAATCAATATCCGCATTCTCTATATGACGAATCTGCGTAATAATTTCTCCTTCCGGTGTTTCCACCGTTATCTGAATGTTACTTGGAATAACAAACACATCGTATCTTACAAATCCATAACTTTTGCACATGCGGTAAAGGCTGTCTTCCAATCGAAAGTTCTCCGCTCCATTGACGAGCATAGCCTCTCCAATATCCAAAATGCCCTGCACTATTTTCTTGTAATCCATAATCTCCCTACCTCTAAACAAAATATACTGTATGTAATCATATCTGTAGTGTCGAAAAAAGTCAACTATAAATACAAAAACAGATGCCTGTGAATTTTTACTTCACAGGCATCTGTCCTTTTATAAATTATTTAATCCAATTGCGTCTTCTTTTAGCATAAACAATAATGCCCGCTCCTGCTGCCAAAAGCATTATCATATAGAAGAATACATTGCTGTTATCTGCAGTCTTCGGACTCTCCGGTTTTTGTGGTTTGTCCGGCTGATTCGGTTTATCCGGTTTTGTTGAAGGATTTTCATCTTTCTTCTTTTCTACCGTCACTTTACATACTGCTGTCTTTCCGTCTTCAGTAGTAACGGTAATTTCCGCTGTGCCGAGACCTTTAGCCGTAACTAATCCGTTTTCATCTACAATGGCTACTTTTTCATCACTGCTGCTCCATGTAAGAGCCTTGTCCGTCGCATTGTCAGGAACAAATGCAGCAATCAACTTCTCACTTTCATTTACATGCAACTTCAATTCCGTTTTATTCAATATAATCTTATCCAACGGAACATAAGTGTTCAAATCTTTATCTGACATTCTCTCGTTGATATAATAAATAGAGTTCTCGACAGAAACGTTGTCATTATTATCCACTATCTGTTTGTCACTCGGTGCATTTCCTCCCCAATAGTTATAATTGAGGTCAAGTACACCTTCCGCTGCATCTTCTGTGGAAATATAAGTATTTCCTGTCACTTTGTTTTTCTTGAAAACAACGTCATTTGCATTTGCACCGTAGAACCAAATCTTTCCGGCATCTTTAAATGTATTTCCGGTAATGACATATGTCACGTTTGCATCTTTGTTCACAGCATCTGCTTTTGCGGCAAATGAAAGTTCCTCACTTCCCGTAACTGTGTTTCCTGTGAAAACTGTGTTTGCTGCATAACTGCATATTGTCATCTTACAGTCTGTAAACTGTGAATCTGTCACATCAATGTCTGATGTAGCCTTGTCATTTGCCGTAGGCTGACTGTAAACGGCAACTCCAAAGTTTTTAAATGAACTGTTATCAATCTCTACTTTTGAGCCCGTTCCGACAAATACCGCATAGTTGCTTTTCTGCTCAGGTGCTCCTGTCATATGAACATTTTCCAGTTTACCTGAATTCATGCAGAATCCGTTTCCGCTTTTCGTAAAGTTGATATTTACGTCAGAAACATTCAAACCGTCTGCATTATAGAAAAGATAATCTCCATTTTGTTTGGATTCTACCTCAGCAATATTGAGTGTATGGCCGTTTCCTTTTACGGTAATATTTTTGACATTATTAATCTGATTCCATACCTTCACGTCAACATCGCGCAAAATTTCGACCGTATCTCCGCTTTTTGCTGCTCGAAATGCTTCTGCTAATGTTTTGTATTCTGTATTGCCGATTTTTGCTACCGCATTTGTTATCGCAACGTGCGAACCATTGATAATCGCATCAATTGTTATGTCCTCAAGGCTGCCGCTTTCTGTCTTATTGTAGAAATCTCCGTGCGGTGTAATTGTGTCTGTGACATCTTTTCCGCCTGAAGTTGCTTGATTTACAGTCGCTTCACAGTCTTTAATTGTCGTACTGACTTTGTCCTTACCGTTGTAAATCGTTCCTACCAAAGCCCCAAATTCGCTTCCGTCTTCCGCATCTGGTTTCGTAATTGTAAGACTTCCCTCGTATGTACAGTTCTGTAAAGTATTTCCATAATGAAGAATACCTAAAATCCCACCTACATCACAAGTAGAGCCGATAACGTCAATCTTCACGTCACAGTCTTTTACCGTCTGGTTACCTTCACCCATAAATCCTACAAGACCGCCCACATATGTACGGTATTGTTCACTTTCTGCCTTGACATAACTTCCCGCTTCACCTGTAATATCCACATTTGTAATATCACCGTAAGCATTTTTTCCACAGGCGCCGCCCACATAAGCATAACCTTCCACGATTACTTTTCCGCTCACTGTTATGTTTGCATAGTCTGCTGTATGTGGAGTTCCTGCGATAACACCTACACACATTCTTCCCTTTACGGTTGCATCTTTGACTTGAAAATTCTTAATTGCTCCGCCGGAAGTATAGCCGAACAGACCAATGTCATTTTTCTTCGGTGTGTTGATGCTCAGGTTGCTGATAACATGATTTTTCCCATCAAATGTTCCCTGGAATGTCTTTCCCGATTTTCCAATAGGTGTCCATTCTTTATTATTCAAATCAATGTCATCTGTCAGAGAAACTGTTTTTCCCTTGAAACTTTTACCTTCATTTACCAATTGTGACAGTCCTGCCAACTGATCTGCACTGCTGATTTCATAAGAAGTTTTGTCTTCTGCATACCAAGACGTATCCACTGCTTTTCCGTCCCACGCTTCAGCCTTTGTCTCTTTAGCGAACGCCGTACTTGGAAGCATTGTCAGCATCATTGCAACAGAAAGTAAGACCGCTGTCCATTTTCTTTTTCTCGTTGTTCCTTCTCCTCCTTATCCTGCTTATTATAGTCATATTTTCTTACACACACTTTTAGATTTCAACCTTTTTGCCAAAAATATCCAGTGAATGTTTTGAATAGATGTATAAAAAAAGCCGGGATACTCTCCCGACTCTCTAAGGCGCCAACCAGATTTGAACTGGTGATAGAGGTGTTGCAGACCTTTGCCTTACCACTTGGCTATGGCGCCATTTTCATGCTGTTAGTATATTCTATACTGACAACACAAAAATTATACCAAATTATTTTTTCTCCGTCAACGTTTCCTTCGAATCTTGTAGGGCAATTCTCAAATAATCACTTTCCTCCTGCTTTCGCCTCGGAATAAATTTCTTCGCAAATTTTCCCTCTCCTCTCCTCTTCTCTTCACATAGAAATAGCCGATAATGGAGAAAACGACCGCACCGATAAAGTTTACGAACAAATCTTTCATCGTATCTTTCAAACCGATGTCCAAATATCCTCCAAGTGTAGTGGTAAACTAAATTTGTAACACCTTGTTCGGATAGTATATAATATTTATTATCCAAAGGAGGGACCAATCATGGCCACACGTTACAATGAAAATTTTAAAATTGAAGTAGTCAAAGCCTATATGGCAGGTGATCGCTCAATAAGTGAGATAGCAGCTGACTACAATGTTGCAAAAAGCACCCTCACCGGGTGGGTAAAAAAACATGGTGAAGAATGCCAATATAAAACTACCACTAAAACATCACAGGAAGAATTCGAATCTGCAAAGGAAATCGATTAGTGGTATATCGATTCATTGACAAAAATAAGGAGCAATTTGGCTTAAGATGGTTGTGCAGACATTTTAAGATTAGCCTTAATTGTTACTACAATTATCTGAAAGATACGAAAAGAGATTATTACGAGCAAAGATTTATGGTTTATGAAAGGATAAAGTATATCTATTACAACAATAATAGAACCATTGGATATCGGCCTATGAAAATCTTTCTACAAAGATATGGCATATATCTTAGTACAACAACTATCCATAAATATATGAATAAGGATCTTAATCTGTCTGCTATTGTTATGAGAAAAAAGCCAGGTTACAAAAGCTGTAAAAAACATAAAATCTTTGATAATCTCTTAAAGCAAAAGTTCAACGTTGATGAAAAAAATAAGATCTGGTGCACTGATTTTACATATATGCGCCAGCCTAATGGTAAGTTTCGATATAACTGTACCATTATGGATTTATTTGACAGATCTGCTATAGCATCAGTCAATAGCGATTACATAAATACAGAACTTGCAATAGAAACACTTACGGAAGCCCTAAAAAAAGAAAAACCCAACAATGGAATACTTCTGCACAACGATCAGGGAGTACAATATACATCTTGGGAGTTTGTCAATTTTTGCAAGGATAACGGCGTAATTCAAAGTATGAGCAAGGCTGGCTGTCCTTATGATAATGCGCCAATGGAAAGATTTTATAATACTTTCAAAAATTGTTTTTACTATAGATATACTTTTGAAAGTGTTGAGCAGTTAGATGAAATGACAAAGCAATACATTAACTGGTACAACTATGTGAGACCTCATTCAACGAATAACTATATGACACCAATGGAGTTTCGATATAGAGCATGATTTCCGAACAAAGTGTTACCAAAAAGCTTGACCAGTACAATTTGTTGAAACAGATTCATCATTCATCAGACGTTAAATTGTTTTACTATCCAAATTATCTGAACTAATCGAAGGAGAAAGAAGAATCTGGTTCGATATAGATAACGAATTAAGTTATAATAATCGAGTTCGGCAAATATATATTACCGAAAATGGCAAATTAGTTGAGTTTTATTATCCTAATAAGTCTTTTGATTTTGAAGATATTGCTAATTTCACCACCGAAAAAGAATTAAAAGACTTTTTTATACAAGAAGAAATTACTTCGGAAAAAATTACTGACAATAAAATTGAATTAGAATTAAGAAGAACTGACTCCGGAAATGATGTTGAAGAAGAAAGTTTAGTTTTTTCAACTGACAAAGGTGGCATATACCATTTGGAATCTCAGATAGAAGAAACAACCCTTTTAGAAAATAAATATATCGGTTTTAACTCAGGTTATCACGGCGGTTGCTGTTTCGTAACCCTTTCGGACTTTTCTAATGACGGTGTTATCCAATATGATACATTAAATGATGCAAAAGATAATCCTCTATTCGAGGTATATTAAATTACATCTTTTTACAAAACAGCCTGCTGACTTCCAATCTACAGGCTGTTTTTTCGTTCAGCCCACAAGCCAAACACTTGCCACGATTCCCGCCAACGTTGCAACAATTGCACCCGCCAGCGTATATCTCGTTTTCTTCACTTTTACCGCCATAAAATAAACACTCATCGTATAAAAAATCGTTTCCGTACAACTCATCATAATAGAGGCAATCAACCCAATCTGCGAATCTGTTCCATACTGTTTAAAAATATCGAGAATAAGACCCGTAGCTGCTGAGGAGGAAAACATTCTCACAATCGCCAGAGGTACTAATTCCCCCGGAAAACCTATGTAGGAAGTAAATTGTCCCAATAGTTTTCCCAAAAACTCTAAAAACCCGGACGCTCTTAAAATTCCAACTGCAACCATAAGCCCTATAAGAGTGGGCATAATTTTTATGACCGTGAGAAATCCGTTTTTCGCACCTTTTATAAACTCGTCATACACATTCACATTCTGCATAAGTCCGTACATGACAATTCCCAAAATCACTGCCGGAACAATAAAATCAGATACATATAATAATAATTTCACAACTTTCTCTGTCTTTCACTATCATTATTCTATTTTATGTTCCGCAAAAAATAAAATGCAGCTTTTTGCCATATACAATATGCAGGAAATGTTTTGAATTGCATTTTGAGAAAAAGGGATATCTAATTTTTGATTATACGCATAAATACTATACTTTCAATTATTTTGAAGCATGGGAAAATATTTATTCTACCACAATTGAGATAGCACAAAGAACGGTTACTTTTTCAAATTGACCTCTATCACCATTATCTGACAATTTGTGTATCACAAGAAAAAATGCTATAATGGTGATGATATACAGATAAAGGAGTGGTATTCTATATGATAAGTTTAGAGCGCGTGAACGAGCAGAATTATCAACATGTGTTCGCTTTGGAACTGGCGGACAATCAGAAATGTTTTGTATCTTCCAATATGAAATCTCTTGCACAGGCTTGGATCTATTATGACAGGGCCAGACCGTATGCAATACGAAATGATAATGATATTATCGGATTTATCATGTTCGACTACAAGCCCAGCGAGAAGAAAGCAGAAATTTGGCGTTTCATGATTGGAAAGGATTTTCAGGGCAAAGGATATGGAACAGAAGCACTATCCTCTGCAATTCGCCTTCTGGCAAATGAAAATCTGTTCTCTACCATACAAATCAACTATGTCAAAGGTAATTTCCCGGCAAAACATCTTTATGAAAAATTGGGATTTCAGGAAACAGGCGAAATGGAAGAAAATGAAATCGTAATGAAACTGTATCTATAAGCGGCCTTTAGAAATAAATTGAATTAGAGAAACATTTATATGAATAGTACACTCAAAGAGTTATTTAAAAGAAGATCTGCTCATTTCTATACAGAGGAAGTCAAAACATTCTCGTAATATTAAGGAAATTTTCAAAAGTTGCTGCCACTCTAAATGCAGAATTTTCTCAAATCACATAATACAGATGGGGAGTATCATGAAAATATGACACTCCCCATCTACATTATATCAGATAACTATTTTTCAAAAGATTTTGCTCTCCTCATAATAAAATAATACATTACAAGGAGCAGTCCTCCGGCGAGAATCCATGCAACCGGGCTTGCCATACATACCCCCACATAACTTCGTTTCTGTGAGGCAATAATTGCAACAACGCCTCTCCCAATCAATTCAGCCACACCTGCCATCATTGGAAGCAGTCCATATCCCATACCCTGTATGCCGTTTCTGAAAATATTCACAATCGCAAGTGGAATGAAAAACATTCCTACACATTTCAGATAAATATCTACATATCCCATAATCTCACCCAAATTTTCGGATAAGAACAGCGGAGTTAAATATTTTCCTGCAGTCATCACAAATATACTCGTCACAATAGAATAAATCGTCCCGATTATCATCGCATTTTTAAATCCCTTGCGAATTCTGTCAATCTTTCCCGCTCCCATATTCTGCGCGGAATAGGTCGCCATCGTCGTTCCAAGCGCCACATATGCCTGCGTTACCAGCTGCTCTATTTTGCTTCCCGCCGTAAACCCTGCAATTACGACAGAGCCTAAAATATTTAATGCAGACTGCATCATCATCGAACCGATCGCTGTAATGGAATATTGAAGCGCCATCGGAAACCCTACACCAAACTGGATTTTTACCAAATGCCCATTCATTTTCCAGTCATCTTTTTTCATCTTAAGCACAGGAACTTTTTTCACAATATAAATCAGACAAAGCGCACCGGATACTCCCTGAGAAATAACGGTTGCATACGCCGCTCCTACCGCTCCCATATGGAAAACAATAATAAAAAGTAAATCCAAAACAACATTTAATCCTGCTGCCAGAATAAGAAAATATAGAGGAATTTTACTGTTTCCGAGAGCTCTCAGAATGCTCGCCAGCAGATTATATAATACCTGTGCAAAAATCCCTGCGCAAATCACCATAATATATGAATATGCGTCCTGAAAAATATCGCTCGGAGTATTTAACAAATGCAGTAGAGATTTCATTCCAAGCATACTGACTACCGTCATAATTACAGAGACAATCGCTGATAAAATGGCCGCTGAACCGACTGTTTTTCGCATTGCTTTTAAATCGCCCGCTCCAAATTTCTGTGCTGTCGGAACGGTAAATCCTGCCGTAAGTCCCTGCAAAAAGCCAATGATTAAAAACATGATTGTTCCTGTTGAGCCGACTGCCGCCAACGCATTCGCACCAACAAATTTTCCTACAATAATCGTGTCCGCCATGTTATACAACTGCTGAAATACATTTCCGATAAACAAAGGAAATGTAAACTGCAGTATCATTTTCCCCGGACTGCCGACCGTCATATCCCTTTCCATTTTCTCCCACCACTCCTTCTTTTTTTACATATGGGAGTTATTATACTCTATGAAATGACGGTTTGCAATTCCTTTTTCACTACTGCTGAGCAGATTTTTTTGCCATAATAACAGCAAACAAAATACCCGCAACGGTACTGATTGTCGTCGCCACAATGCCTGCTCCGATAATTCCTGCGGGATTTACACTCCCGTACTGACTTCGATAGGCAATGACATTTATCGGTATAAGTTGCAGGGAAGAAATATTCACAATAAGAAATGTACACATATCGCAGCTTGCCACTCTTTTGTCCCGATTCGGATTAATTTCCTGCAAATGTTTCATCGCCATAATTCCCGCAGGCGTCGCCGCCCAGCCGAGTCCGAGAAAGTTGGCAATCATATTTGTTGTAATATATTTTTCCGCCAAATGTCCTTTTGGAACACCGGGAAATAAAAGATGAATGAGCGGTCGGATTTTTCTGGAAATTGTATCTATCAGACCTGATTTCGTTGCGATTTCCATAATGCCAACCCACATGGACATAATCCCTATCATCATCACACATAAATCCACCGCTTCTTTTGCGGAGTCCAATGCCCCGTTTGTAACGTCAGGCATTTTACCGCTGAAAACACCAAAAATAATCCCCACGATAATCATACCGCCCCAAAGATAATTCAACATATGTATTCCCACTTTTTGTTTTTAACATCTTATGCTTGCGAGGTAAAAAAATAGAAGAATTATCTTCCCCTTTTGGTCTGATAATTCTTCTATCCCTTCTATTCCACTTTTATTTTCATTCTCTCTAATCGGCGATTCACAATTCCTTTCAACAGTGTGTATACAACAGAACTGATTGGAATAAATACTAACATTCCCACAATTCCCATAAGGCTTCCGCCGACACTCACTGCAACCAGCACCCAAATGGACGGAAGTCCCACCGAATTTCCCACCACATGCGGATAGATAAGATTTCCTTCAATCTGCTGCAGAACAAAAAACAGAACAAGAAAACCGAGCGCCTGCACAGGATTTACCATGAGAATAAGAATCGCTCCTATGGCACAGCCGATAAACGCTCCAAAAATAGGAATCAACGCTGTAAATGCAATCAAAACACCTACTAAGAGCGCATACGGCATATTAAATATCGTCATCGCCACAAAAAACATACTTCCCAAAATAATCGCTTCCACGCATTGCCCTGTCAAAAAGTTAGAAAATGTTTTGTACGCCATAGAAGAAATGGCAATCAAAATCTCCACCCAGTCTCTTGGAATAAATGCGTATCCGAGTTTTTTTACCTGCACATTCAGTTTTTCTTTCTGCAGAAGAATATAGCAGGCAAAGATAAATGCAATGGCAAATGTTGTCATTCCGCTTACGATTGATTTAGCAACCGCAAATGTAGAATCCAAAACACTTCCCGCGCCGGACTTGAAGAAGTCAATTCCCCCGGCAATCATTTTATCCCAATTAAATTCCAAGTTCTGAATCCAACTTAAAATTTCCTTATTATTGTGAAAAATATCTTCTGCCCATTTTTGCACTTCAGGAATAAATGTCTGAATGGTTTTTCCAAGTCCGGCAATCGTGTTTGCCAATTCCGGCGCCACAATAAATACAACGAGACAAACAATGCCGAATACAAACAAAAGTGTCATCACAAGACTGATTGGTCTTGCTATTTTCTGCAAAAATTTACTGCTTTTTGCCGTTTTATTCCCGAAAACTTTCTCTTCGATAAAGTGCATCGGAACATTTAATACAAATGCGATTGCCGCTCCAATTAAGAACGGAAGAATAATGTTCAACACATATCCTAAAAGTTCGAAAAACACCTTATAGTTCCATATGATCATCAGAACAATAATCGTAAATACGATAAGCCCTCTGATTTTCCGAATGGTTTCTTTGTCTAAATTCATGTATTCACCTTCCCAATCTATTTTTTGCGAATAAATTTCAGGAATTGAATAATTGGAAGATTTACAAGCGCCAGTCCGTATACTGTCATCAATTGAGAAATACTCAACGTCTGTACTTTAAAGATGCTGTCAAGTGCAGGTATCATCAATACAGATGTAATCAAAACAATACCTAATAAAAATGCACCGATTAAATATATGTTGTTAAAAAATCTTTTTGTAAAAATCAGCGGTCTGTCCGATTTGCAGTTAAATCCATGAACTAATCTCGCCGTACAAAGCGTACCGAATGCCATCGTACTTGCCAGCACTGCATTTCCACTTCTATACCCAATCATAAACGCAATCATCGTTGTTACACCAATGGACAATCCTTCAATTCCTATTTTTGTAATGAAATCTTTGGTTAAAATAGACTCGTTCATCGGACGTGGTTTCTCGTCCATAACCGCTTTCGTATGTGGCTCCAATCCTAATGCAATTGCAGGTAAACTGTCTGTCAGCAGGTTGATAAATAACAGATGAACCGGTGCAAACGGTACCGGAAGTCCTGCGATTGCGGCATAAAGAACCGCTAAAATTCCTCCAAAGTTTCCTGATAAGAGAAATTGTATAGAACCTTTAATGTTTTTATACACATTTCGTCCATTTTCTACTGCTTTTATAATAGTTGCAAAATTATCATCAGTCAAGACCATAGATGCCGCATCTTTTGATACTTCACTTCCAGTAATACCCATTGCGACACCAATATCCGCCTGTTTCAACGCAGGAGCATCATTTACACCGTCACCTGTCATGGATACGATATTGCCTTTTTCCTGCCATGCGCGGACAATTCGGATTTTATGTTCCGGTGAAACTCTGGCATATACGGAAATGCCTTCCACAAAATTTTTCAACTCTTCATCTGAAAGATTATCTATCTCAGAACCTTCACAGGCTTCTGACTCCTCTTTTAAAATACCGATTCTTTTTGCAATTGCTGCCGCTGTAATCTTGTGATCCCCGGTAATCATAATCGGTTTAATTCCCGCACGGATACATTCTGCAACCGCCTGTGCAGATTCTTCTCTCGGCGGATCCATCATGGAGATTAGTCCCACAAAGATTAAATCCTGTTCATCTTCCAGTGTCAACTGATGTCCCTCTTCTATATCCTTATAGGCAAATGCAAGTACGCGAAGTCCGCCTCTTGAAAATTCCTGATTCTGCTTTTCAATAGCATTTTTCTCTTCGTCTGTAAGTTCATGCACTTCTCCGTTTTTCCAAATACGGTTCATTCTTGTTAGCAGAACATCAACCGCACCTTTTGTAATCATAACCGGACCGTTCTCTAAAACATGTGCGGTGGACATTAATTTTCTGTCACTGTCAAATGGAATTTCACTCATACGCGGGAATTTTTCTCTCACATATCCCGCCTCGGCGCCCAGTTTACTTCCCAAATTAATTAACGCTGTCTCTGTCGGATCGCCAATTTCCACTCCGTCCACATTTGTGGAGTCATTACATAAAATACTGTATCTTAATAACTGTTTCTGCCCCTGCGCCTGTCTGTCAATATCTTTTGCAAAAATGCGCTGTCCGTTTACATAGTAATCTTCTACCGTCATCTTGTTCTGTGTCAATGTTCCTGTTTTATCCGAACAGATGATTGACACACTTCCAAGTCCTTCCACTGCCTGCAGTTTACGGATAATGGCGTGTTCTTTTGCCATCTTCTGTGTTCCAAAGGAAAGAACGATTGTAACGATTGAACTAAGTGCCTCAGGAATTGCCGCAACCGCAAGCGCAACCGCAAATAAGAAGGCATCTCCCACTGAATCTCCTCTGAACACGCTGATTCCGAATAAAATAGCGCAGAAAATTAAAATAATAATGGATAATTTCTGTCCGAACTGATCTAAGTTCATCTGTAACGGTGTCTTTTTCTCCGATGTTGTCTTCAACAAAGTTGCAATTTTTCCGACTTCCGTTTCCATTCCGATAGAAGTTACGATAAACGAACCTCTTCCGTATGTGACGAAACTTCCTGAGAATACCATATTTGTCTGATCTCCCAAAGGCACTTCCTTTGATATAATCTCTTCAGATTTTTCTACTCCAAGACTTTCGCCTGTCAATGCGCTCTCGTCAATTTTCAAACTGGCATTCTGTAAAATACGTCCGTCTGCCGGAACATAATCTCCCGCCTCCAACATAACTTCATCACCGATTGTCAGTTCAGAAGAAGGGATTTGTATAACTGTTCCATTTCTTAATACTTTTGCCGTAGGACCGGATAATTTTTTCAAACTATTTAAAGACTGCTCCGCCTTTACCGTCTGAACCGTTCCCAAAATTGCATTCATTGTGATAACAATTAAGATAACTGCGGTACTTTCCACATCTCCCAAAAATCCGGACACAATAGCCGCCACAATCAGAATAATAACAAGAAAATCTTTAAACTGCTCTAAGAAAATCTGAAAAGTACTTTTCTTCTTTCCTTCTACCAATTCATTTTTCCCGTATTGCTCCTGATGTTTCAATACTTCCTCATCGGTCAATGGCTCAAGTTTGCCATTTACCTTCATTCTCACCTCTTCTGGTGATAACTGATAATATTTTTCCATATGCTTTCCTCCAATTTCCCGTGCTATGTTTAGTATACCCTTTTTTTACAATAAAAAAAGAGACCTTCATTGCACGTTAATAATGCAATAAAAGTCTCACTATTTCATTACGATACGGATGATTACTCATCGTACTGACGACATCGTACACGTTTAAAACGTTAGTTACTCCCTTTTACTAGAGTCTAATATAAACTTTTTTCCGATTTCTGTCAACCCTAAACTTTAGTTTGTAATTGTTCTCTCTGTCTCTTTATCAAATACATGAATTTTCTCTGCATCAAGAGCAAATTTAACTGTATCGCCTGTTCTTGCCGTTGTTCTAGGATTTACTCTCGCTGTCATGGAAGCATTTTCATAATCGAAATGTAAGTAAACTTCTGCACCTAACATCTCGTATACACGGATTGTTGCTTCAATTACTGTGTTTGGTGAAGATTCGATAAACATCTGCTCATCGTGAATATCTTCAGGACGGATACCAAGTACAACTGTTTTTCCGTCATATCCGCCTTCAATAAGTTTTTTCGCTTTTGCCGGTGGTAATTCAATGGAAGCAGGACCTGCCTGAAGGGCAACTTTATTTCCATTTACTTTACATACTGCATCTACAAAGTTCATCTGTGGTGAACCGATAAATCCTGCAACGAATAAGTTACAAGGTGTATCGTATAATACCTGTGGTGTATCTACCTGCTGTACAACACCTGCATTCATAACAACGATTCTTGTTCCCAATGTCATCGCTTCTGTCTGGTCATGAGTAACGTAAATAATTGTTGTACCTAATCTCTGATGTAATTTAGAAATCTCGATACGCATCTGTCCTCTAAGTTTTGCATCAAGGTTTGATAAAGGTTCGTCCATAAGGAATACTTTTGGATTACGAACGATGGCACGTCCCATGGCAACACGCTGTCTCTGTCCACCTGATAATGCTTTTGGTTTACGCTCTAATAACGCTTCCAAATCAAGAATTTTGGCTGCTTCGCGAACCATTTTGTCAATTTCTTCTTTTGGCACTTTTCTTAATTTCAAACCAAATGCCATGTTATCATATACTGTCATATGCGGATATAACGCATAGTTCTGGAATACCATCGCAATATCTCTGTCTTTTGGTTCTACATCGTTTACTAATTTATCTCCGATTCTTAATTCACCTGAAGAAATATCTTCAAGACCTGCAATCATACGAAGTGTTGTAGATTTTCCACAACCTGAAGGTCCTACGAAAATAATAAATTCTTTATCTTCAATTTCAAGATTGAAATCTTTTACTGCTACAAATCCGTTAGGATATACTTTATTAATGTTCTTGAGTGATAAACTTGCCATTGTATCCTTCCTCCTAAATAACTAATCATTTTCTCTCTAAAGTATATAAAAAAAGCTCAACTTGGTCTACTTCCAAGTTGAACAATTTTTTTTTGAGAAAATATACAAATTGACGAATTACCTCAACCTCTCTCCCACATACTGTGCATCACCAAATGCCAATATCATCATAAAGATTGTATTTAAAAAGATTAAACCAAGTGCATATCCTGTCCCTTTGTTAAATGACTTTGCCAAATTTACACAGTATACAATAGACAAAATCACATTTACACATGGAACAAGAAGACAGATGATATACCAGCCTTTTCCCTTTCCAAACGCCATCTGGTAAAGGCAGTATGTACTATAGATAGGAATGATTGCTTTCCACCCCTGAAGTCCCGCCTTTTCAAACAACTTCCAAGAGGCAACTATCGTTAAAACAAGTACCCCTAAAGATATTACTAAGCCGACTCCCGTTGTAACTATTCCCAATGCTTCCAATAACATATCGTTTTCTCCTTCCGAATGATTTATATATGGTACAATATCACATTTTTATCTGACAGTCTACCGTAATAAAGCCTGATAAATTTCCCTCTTTCCTACACCTCTGTCTTTCGCTACCCGCTTCATTGCTTCTTTCTTTTCTATACCCTGTGACAGATAATATTCCATATGTTCTTCCACACTCATCTCTTCCCAGCGTGAAATTTCTTCCTCCCGTATCTCTGTACGGCTCTTTCCCTCCAAAACGAGAACACATTCCCCTTTGGGCTCATTGCTTTCATAATAAGAAATCGCTTCCTCCAGCGTAGTGGCAAATGCAGTTTCATGTTTCTTTGTCAATTCACGACAAATCGTAATTTTTCGATTGCCTACCGTATCCCGCAATTCTTTTAATGTTTTTATAAGACGGTGAGGAGCCTCATATAAAATCATCGTCCTCGTCTCATTTGTCAGTTCCTTTAAGATTTCCTGTTTTTCTTTTTTGTCAGTAGGAAGAAACGCTTCAAACGCAAATCTTCTCGTAGATAATCCCGACAGCGTAAGGGCGGTGATACATGCTGCTGCCCCCGGAAGAGACGTTACTTCAATTCCGGATTCATAACACATTTTCACCAGTTCCTCCCCCGGATCGGATATGCCGGGCGTTCCTGCATCTGTGATTAACGCAATATTCATTCCCGACTGAAGTTTCTCCACCAGTTTTTTTCCTTTTTCAATCTTGTTATACTCGTGATAACTCGTCATCGGCGTTTTGATTTCAAAATGATTCAACAGTTTAATACTGTTTCTTGTATCTTCAGCAGCAATTAAATCGGCTTCCTGCAATGTCCGTACAACCCTGTATGTCATATCTTCCAAATTTCCAATCGGCGTTGCACACAGATATAGTTTTCCTGCCATGTCCTACTCCTTTACTTTAACCCATATTCTCCCAGTAACTCTTCTGAGTACACATTTTTCTCCCGGTACACAATCAAAGGTGGCTCTACCGTCATTCTCGAATTACCGCCTCTGCTTCCCTCTATCAAAACCATATTCGGTTCTTTGTCAATATAAGGGTGTACTAAACGCATACGTTTTGGTTCTATCTTATAAGCACACATTTTTGATAAAATTTCTGCAAGTCTGAAAGGACGGTGTACCATGTAAAATCTTCCTCCGGGGCGAAGTACTTTTGCACTTTCACGCAAAATATCGTCCAAATCACACAAAACTTCGTGTCTCGCTATCGCTTTCGCACTGTCTTTGTTCTGCAAACCGTGAGCCCCAATCATATACGGCGGATTCGTTGTAACTACGTCAAAAAAGACAGAACCAAACAGGTTTACTGCCTCTTTCACATCTCCCGTCACAATGTCAATTTTGTCCTCCAAATGATTGTACGCAACACTCCGTCTCGCCATGTCAGCGCTTTCTTCCTGAATTTCAAGTCCCGTAAAATGTTCTCCTTCCGTTTTCGCCTCAAGTAAAATTGGGATAATTCCCGTACCTGTTCCTATGTCAAGCACTTTTTCCCCTTTTTTTACTCTGGCAAAATTAGATAACAGAACAGCGTCCATTCCAAAACAAAATTTACTTGGGTTTTGAATAATATGATACCCTTTGACCTGCAAATCATCTAGTCTTTCTTCCGGCTTCAAATTATTCTCCATCTAACTTCGACTCTCCCTCTCCCTTTTCCAATGCAGCAAGTTCCCGCATTTCTTCTTTTGAAAGTTTTACGTCCGCTTTCTTCCGTCTTGGTTTAAATTTTAACTCGCTCACCTTATATTCACGAATTTCTTTCTCATCATTGTCTAAAGTAACAATTACTTTTACTAACTGGCGAAGCACACTCAAATTCTGTACTTCCCCCCGAAGCCCGTCCACTGTCGTAACCGTATCTCCAATCGCCGGCAGACGGCTGTTTAAATATTCATATGTCTCCTCTTCATTTGTAAGGCAACACATTAATCTTCCACATACACCGGAAATCTTTGTCGGATTCAAGGACAAGTTCTGTTCTTTAGCCATCTTAATAGATACCGGAGCAAACTCTGATAAATAAGTATGACAGCAAAGCGGTCTTCCGCAAACGCCGATTCCACCGCGGATTTTCGTCTCATCACGAACCCCAATCTGGCGCAGTTCAATTCTTGTGCGGAAAACTGCTGCCAAATCTTTTACCAGTTCCCTGAAGTCAATTCTTCCGTCTGCAGTAAAATAAAACAGCACTTTATTATTATCAAATGTATATTCCGCATCAATCAGTTTCATTTCCAAACCGTGTTTACGGATTTTCTCCAGACAGATTTCAAAGGCTTCTTTTTCCTTTTCCTTATTTCTCTCCTCTATCCTCTTATCTTCCTCCGTGGCAACTCTGATTACCGATTTTAACGGCTGTGTAATCTCATCATCTTCCACATCTTTCGGATTCATGACTACGCTTCCAAATTCAACGCCTCTTGCCGTCTCCACAATTACTTTATCACCTTTTTTAATATTCAGTTTTGCCGGTGAAAAAAAGTATATTTTACCTGCCGTGCGAAATCTCACACCAATTACTTTCGTCATTCCTAGTTCTCCTTTATTGTCAGCAATAACAGTTCCATAACCAAATCGAAATTAACATTTGCTTTTAATCGTGCTTTCGCCTTTTCAAGACTTTCTAAAATCGTTTCAATTCCTTCATAAGAACTCTTATTCGCCCTGTCTTTTATATATCTTAACTGGTCGGCAAATACGATGCCATTCACATCTTTTGTCGCCTTATAAATAAGCACATCTCTGTACCAAATCATAATAATATCTAAATAATCGTTAATGCTTAACTTGTAAGTTCCTATCTTCTTAATGGCGCTTACAATCTCGGAAATCTCCATCTCATTAATGTGTTTTAATAACTGCAGAGCTTCTTCCTTAATCTCATTGAAATGCTCAGAAGATGCAAGCATAATGGCACGTCCCATATTTCCCTGCGCAAACTCCGCGCAAATATCTGCCTGATAATCAGGAATCTGCATCTGTTCCATAAGATACTTTTTAATCAGCGTCGTCTTAATGTTTCTCAATTTAAGCATAACACATCTGGACATGATTGTCGGAAGCAAACTTTCCGCATTCTCTGTCAACAGGAAGATAACTGCATATGCAGGCGGTTCCTCTATCGTCTTTAACAGTGCATTCTGTGCCTGTACCGACAGTAAATCCGCTTCCGGAATAATGTAGATTTTGTACGGACTGCTGTACGGCTTAATGACAATATCATTATTAACCTGTGTACGAATATCATCAACGCTGATTGTGTTCGGTTTCTCATGTGTTACATGGATAATGTCCGGGTGATTTCCACTCTTAGCCTGTTTGCAGGAATGGCACTCACCACATGGATTCGGTGTATGTTCTTCACACTGTAGTGTCATGGCAAATAAATCCGCCAGCATCTTTTTTCCTGAACCTCTTTCTCCATTCAAAATATATGCGTGTGACACTTTATCCTGAGATACTGCATTCTGTATATATTGAATAATGTCGTTGTGTCCGATTACATCTTTGAATCCTTTCATGTTATCACCATTCCTTTCCTAAAACTATATACTTTTAGTATATCATAGTTTTTCCTTAATACATAGCACAATTTCATCTACACATTTTTCCACGTTTTCATTGTAAAATCTTCTCTTTATCCCCTGTTTTTTCAGGTTTTCCTCAGAAAAGTCTTCCGTATCCGCTAAAAATCTTCTGCAAAGTTCCGCATACTTAGGAGATTCCTGTTTTCTCTCCCTCTCTACCGCCCTTGCCAGACGTTCTCCGTCCTCCACTTCTATGTAAACCGGCACAAGATTTTCTCCGCCAAAATATTCTTTCATCTTTTCATAAGATACCAATGTACCGATAACAAGATAACTGCTTTCTTCCAGTTGAATCTGATTGTCCGCCACCGTAAAATAATTCCATTTTCCGTGTACCGTATTGTATGAGCGCAATTCGATAATTTTTCCTTCCCTCTGAAACATTTCCAGTTCTTTATCCCCAACAAAATAATATTCTACGCCGTCCTTCTCTCCCTCACGAATCGGTCTTGTTGTATATAAAACAATTGTTTTCAATTCCGGTAAGCGCTCCTGTATCTTTTTAAAAATCGTATCTTTTCCCGAAGAACTTTTCCCCATAACATAAAATATTTTACCCATTTTTCCACACTCCAATATGTTTTTCCACTGCAATTCCCTCTATTGTAAACTGCAGTTCCTCGTATCTTTTCAGACATCTTACTGCCTCTTTTGTAATCTTCTCTCCCGGAACAAGAAACGGTATTCCCGGAGGGTATACATAGGCATATTCCCCCGCAACTTTTCCTTCCGCCTCTTCCCATTTTACATAAGAAAGATTGCTTTTTTGCGCCTTTTTTAATACTTCTGCACTCTTATAAATAAGAGGCAAATGAGGAAGTTCCAAATCTTCTCCGACTTTTTTCTCCGATTTTAACTCCTCGTCTATTTCAAACAGCGCCTTTTTCAGCCGTTGCAGTCCTTCCTTTGTATCTCCCACGGTTGTCATAGCCAAAACATATGTCCCCGCAGTCATCTCCATCTGCAAATGATATTTTTCCAAAAGAATTCTGCTCAGTTCACCGCTCGTCATATTTGTATCTTTTACAGAAATAATAAACTTAGAAATATCAAAATTTTCCGTTCTAATTATATGTAAATGTTTTAACTCTTCCAGTTCCTGTCGTAACTGCTCTATCTCCTCCACATACTCATCAAAAAGTGACTCTCCGCTTTTCTCCAAAATGTCCATACAGTAATCAATGCTCGCCATAAGTACATATGAAGGGCTGCTTGACTGCAGCATATGAAGGTAATTTCCAATACTTTCCCTGTTGACTCTATTTCCATTTAGATGAATCAATGCAGTCTGTGTCATCGCCGGCAATGTTTTGTGTACACTGTGAATAACAATGTCTGCTCCTTTTTCGTTAGCGTTTTTCGGAAACTTCTTATGAAAACCAAAGTGTGCTCCGTGTGCCTCATCTACAATTAACGGAATATCATGCTTATGTACTGTTTTTGCTATATTTTCCACATCGGAAACAACTCCGTCATATGTGGGAGAAACAATTACAACAGCCTTAATATCTTTTTCCTTATCTAAAATTTGTTCTATTTCTTTACAACTGATTTCTCCGTTTATCTGTAAGTCTTTCTCATATTTCGGGTAAATATATATCGGTTCTAATTCATTCATATATATAGCATGGTATACAGATTTATGGCAGTTTCTTGCCACGAGGATTTTGTCTCCCCGCTCAGTCACACCTAGTATGGCGCTTAAAATCCCCACCGTACTTCCATTCACAAGAAAATGACTTTCCTCCGCCTTATAAAGCGTCGACGCCCTCTCCTCTGCCGATTTTAATATTCCTGCCGCATGATGTAAATCATCAAAACCTTCTATCTCTGTAATATCTATTCCATACGGAAGTCCGATAGGAAATTTATTCTCATTTCTTTTATGTCCCGGCATATGAAATCCGTAATAATCAGATTCCCGATATGCCTTTAATCTATCATAAAGCATTATGATTTCTCCTTCTCCCATGTATAAAAAAAAGCAGAATGCCTTTCACTAAGGTATTTCTGCTCTTCTCTATGCGGAAGATGGGACTTGAACCCACACGTAGTAACCCACACTAGAACCTGAATCTAGCTCGTCTGCCATTCCGACACTTCCGCAAGTCACTTTTTATTATACTGCTTTTTTGACATTTAGTCAAATGGTAATTGGGGAATTTTTTATAAATAGAGAGGATATGCCCCTTGCAGAAGTCATATCCTCCCCAATTACCGATTCTTATAAATCTCTAATCTGTGCATGCAATTCCTGAAGTGATTTCACTTCGCCGCAGCCCGGTTTTCTCATTGATTTTATACCGCTTACCGTTGCTTTTGCTGCTGCCATTGTTGTCATATATGGAACTTTTGCTTTAATTGCTGCTTTGCGAAGATAACTGTCATCTTCCTGTCTGTCCTGTCCAATCGGAGTATTGATAATCAAATCAACTTTACCGTTTGTAATTAAATCTAACATATCCGGTCTTCCTTCATTGAGTTTATATACTCTCTCCGCTTCCATTCCGGCGTCCTGAATTAATTTACATGTATTTTTAGATGCTAAAATTTTAAATCCACATTCAATGAATTCTTTAGCAACTTCTACTACTTCCGGTTTATCTTTATCATTAATAGACATCAATACAGTTCCCTCTAACGGAATCTTCTTCTGTGTTGCTTCCTGTGCTTTGTAGAATGCTTCACCGTAGAATGAAGATAAACCTAACACTTCACCTGTAGAACGCATTTCAGGTCCTAAAACAGGGTCTACTTCCTGGAACATATTGAATGGGAATACCGCTTCTTTTACTCCATAGTGTGGAATGTACTGTTCTTTTAACTGTGGAACAGGTGATGGTTTTCCTGTCAGTTCAGAAGTAACGATTTCTGTTGCAAGAGGTACCATTTTAATGTTACATACTTTAGAAACTAACGGCACTGTTCTTGATGCTCTTGGGTTTGCTTCCAACACATATACTTTACCGTTTTCAATTGCGTACTGCATATTCATAAGACCTTTAACATGCATTTCCTCTGCAATTTTTCTTGTATATTCTTTAATTGTTTTAATATTCTCTTCTGAAATATGTTTTGAAGGAATAATACAAGCAGAGTCACCTGAATGTACACCTGCCAACTCAATGTGTTCCATTACTGCAGGAACAAATGCGTGTGTTCCGTCGCTGATTGCATCTGCTTCGCACTCTAAAGCGTGGTTTAAGAAACGGTCAATCAGGATTGGTCTGTCCGGTGTAACCCCTACTGCTGCTTTCATGTAGCCTGCCATGCTTTCTGAGTCGTAAACAACTTCCATTCCACGTCCGCCAAGAACGTAAGAAGGTCTAACCATAACAGGATAACCTATTCTTTCTGCAATTTCTACTGCTTCTTCAACATTTACTGCCATTCCTGATTCCGGCATAGGGATTTCAAGTTTTTCCATCATGGCACGGAATAAATCTCTATCTTCTGCAAGATCAATTACAGACGGTGCTGTTCCAAGAATTTTTACTCCGTTTTTCTCTAAGTCTGCTGCAAGGTTAAGTGGTGTCTGTCCGCCAAACTGTGCAATAACCCCTACAGGTTTTTCTTTCTTGTAAATGCTGAGTACATCTTCCAATGTAAGAGGTTCAAAATACAATTTATCTGATGTATCGTAATCTGTTGAAACTGTTTCCGGATTACAGTTTACGATGATTGTTTCAAATCCTAATTTTCTCAATGCGAGAGATGCATGTACACAACAGTAGTCAAATTCAATACCCTGTCCGATTCTGTTAGGACCGCCACCCAAAATCATTACTTTTGGTTTTTCTTCGCGAATTGGATTTTTGTCTTCTGAATTGTATGTTGAATAATAGTATGCATTGTCTTTTGTTCCGCTTACGTGAACTCCTTCCCATGCTTCTTCAACCCCAAGTGCAATTCTCTTCTCTCTGATTTCTGTCTCTGTTACATCTAAAATCTGGCTCAGGTATTTATCAGAGAATCCGTCTTTCTTCGCTGTGATTAACGCTTCATCAGAAGGCAAGTTTCCTTTTGATTTAAGAAGTTCTTCCTCTTCCTCAACCAATTCTTTCATCTGTTCGATGAAATATGCTTTTACTTTTGTTCTTTCATGAATTTCATCTATTGTAGCGCCTTTTCTCAATGCTTCATACATAATGAAATGACGTTCACTTGTAGGTGTCACTAACATTTTAAGAAGTTCGTCTTTTGATTTTTTATCAAAATCTTTTGCATGTCCAAGTCCGTAACGTCCTGTTTCCAAACTTCTGATTGCTTTCTGTAACGCTTCTTTATATGTTTTACCGATACTCATTACCTCACCTACGGCGCGCATCTGAGTACCTAATTTATCTTCTACACCTTTGAATTTTTCAAATGCCCAGCGAGCAAATTTCAATACGATATAATCTCCACCCGGAACATATTTATCAAGTGTTCCGTATTTTCCACATGGAATATCTTTCAAAGTAAGCCCTGTTGCCAACATTGCCGATACAAGAGCGATTGGAAAACCTGTCGCTTTTGATGCAAGTGCTGATGAACGAGACGTTCTCGGATTAATTTCGATAATGATATCTCTGTCTGTCTTTGGATCATGTGCCCACTGTACATTACAGCCACCGATTACCTGAACTGAATCCACAACTTTATGAGATTTTTCCTGTAAACGTTTCTGCACTTCCTCCGAAATTGTAAGCATTGGTGCTGAACAGAACGAATCACCTGTATGTACTCCAAGAGGATCAATATTTTCAATGAAACATACCGTAATCATATTACCTTCTGAATCACGAACTACTTCAAGTTCTAATTCTTCCCAGCCTAAAATAGACTCCTCAACAAGTACCTGACCTACCAAACTGGCCTGGAGACCTCTTGCACAAACTGTTTTTAATTCTTCCTTATTATAAACAAGTCCGCCGCCGGCTCCACCCATTGTGTAGGCTGGACGAAGAACTACCGGATAACCTAATTTATCTGCGATTGCGAGCGCTTCATCTACTGAATATGCCACTTCACTTCTTGCCATTTCAATGCCAAGACTATCCATTGTCTTTTTAAACTCAATACGGTCTTCACCACGTTCGATTGCATCTACCTGAACACCGATTACTTCAACATTATATTTTTCTAAAACGCCTGCCTGTGCTAATTCTGCGCATAAATTAAGACCGGATTGTCCACCTAAATTTGGTAATAGTGCATCTGGTCTTTCTTTGGCAATAATTTGCTCCATTCTCTCAACATTGAGAGGTTCAATATAAGTAACGTCAGCAGTTTCCGGGTCTGTCATAATTGTCGCCGGATTAGAATTAACTAATACAATTTCGTATCCTAAACTCTTAAGAGCTTTACACGCCTGTGTCCCTGAATAGTCAAATTCACACGCCTGTCCAATAATAATAGGGCCAGAACCAATAATAAGTACTTTGTGAATATCTTTTCTCTGTGACATTGTAATTCCTCCTGTTTTCTCGTTGTTTTTTCCATTGCCAACTATTATACAAAAAAAAAGATGGAATAGCAATGCTATTTTCCATCTTTTTTTATTTTTTATAAATTATGTAGAAAATCTATCTATTTTGTCGTGTCTTCAAAGAAGTTAAGCATACTTCCGGAAAAATATTTATCCTTATTTCCATCATGCGAATATGAATGTAATCCTTTTACTTTTATATACTGCCATGCCTTAGAAGAATCCACTTTAATTTCTTTAGCGTTTACATCATTCGCCAATTGTCCGGACTTACCAATCTTTGTCCATGTTTTTCCATCGTTGCTTCCGTAAATTTCAACTTCTTCCCAGCGTCCATTACTTCCACCCACACTTGGAACATATTCAAGTTTTGATATTCTGCGCGCTTTATCAAACTTCACCGAATACTCTTTTTTATCTTGGACGTCCCATTTAGAATGCCAATTTGTATTTCTCTGTCCGTCAATCAGATTTTTTGCCGCCTGATTTCCTTCATTCTGCTGACTTGAAAATTCATGCATAGATACATACTGAAGTTGTAAATATTTTTCTTCATTTTTATCATCTGCATTTTTAAACTGATATTCCGCTGTTTTACTTGCAACATACTGACCGTGTGAACCTCTTCTTACAGTCACTTTTTTCTCTCCGGTAAAGCGATCCTCAATTGTAAACCGAAT
>NZ_BAAHSH010000006.1:0-2219 GCF_054660755.1 Faecalimonas hominis | reverse complement strand
AGAACATTGATAATTAAACAATAGACAACGAACCTGAAAATTTCTAAGAGAAATTTAAAGAACGTATCAGAGGAATCTGATAAACCAAACAGTAAAAGGGATAGAATTGCTAGTAGTGATTCTTGAACGGGAAAACACTTTTAACGAGAGTTTGATCCTGGCTCAGGATGAACGCTGGCGGCGTGCTTAACACATGCAAGTCGAACGAAGCGCTTTCGATTGAATCTTCGGAGGAAAGAGGAAGTGACTGAGTGGCGGACGGGTGAGTAACGCGTGGGTAACCTGCCTCATACAGGGGGATAACAGTTAGAAATGACTGCTAATACCGCATAAGCATACAGCACCGCATGGTGCAGTGTGAAAAACTCCGGTGGTATGAGATGGACCCGCGTCTGATTAGGTAGTTGGTGGGGTAACGGCCTACCAAGCCGACGATCAGTAGCCGACCTGAGAGGGTGACCGGCCACATTGGGACTGAGACACGGCCCAAACTCCTACGGGAGGCAGCAGTGGGGAATATTGCACAATGGGGGAAACCCTGATGCAGCGACGCCGCGTGAAGGAAGAAGTATTTCGGTATGTAAACTTCTATCAGCAGGGAAGAAAATGACGGTACCTGACTAAGAAGCCCCGGCTAACTACGTGCCAGCAGCCGCGGTAATACGTAGGGGGCAAGCGTTATCCGGATTTACTGGGTGTAAAGGGAGCGTAGACGGAAGTGCAAGTCTGAAGTGAAAGCCCGGGGCTCAACCCCGTGACTGCTTTGGAAACTGTGCTTCTAGAGTGTCGGAGAGGTAAGCGGAATTCCTAGTGTAGCGGTGAAATGCGTAGATATTAGGAGGAACATCAGTGGCGAAGGCGGCTTACTGGACGATAACTGACGTTGAGGCTCGAAAGCGTGGGGAGCAAACAGGATTAGATACCCTGGTAGTCCACGCCGTAAACGATGACTACTAGGTGTCGGGGTACAAAGTACTTCGGTGCCGCAGCCAACGCAATAAGTAGTCCACCTGGGGAGTACGTTCGCAAGAATGAAACTCAAAGGAATTGACGGGGACCCGCACAAGCGGTGGAGCATGTGGTTTAATTCGAAGCAACGCGAAGAACCTTACCTGGTCTTGACATCTCCCTGACCGGACAGTAATGTGTCCTTTCTTTCGGGACAGGGAAGACAGGTGGTGCATGGTTGTCGTCAGCTCGTGTCGTGAGATGTTGGGTTAAGTCCCGCAACGAGCGCAACCCCTATCTTCAGTAGCCAGCAAGTAAAGTTGGGCACTCTGGAGAGACTGCCAGGGATAACCTGGAGGAAGGTGGGGACGACGTCAAATCATCATGCCCCTTATGACCAGGGCTACACACGTGCTACAATGGCGTAAACAAAGGGAAGCAAGCATGTGAGTGTGAGCAAATCTCAAAAATAACGTCTCAGTTCGGATTGTAGTCTGCAACTCGACTACATGAAGCTGGAATCGCTAGTAATCGCGAATCAGAATGTCGCGGTGAATACGTTCCCGGGTCTTGTACACACCGCCCGTCACACCATGGGAGTTGGTAACGCCCGAAGTCAGTGACCTAACCGAAAGGAAGGAGCTGCCGAAGGTGGGACTGATAACTGGGGTGAAGTCGTAACAAGGTAGCCGTATCGGAAGGTGCGGCTGGATCACCTCCTTTCTAAGGAAATAGAAATGCTTTTTTCGAAAGGGAAAAGAAGTAAGGTAGTTTATTGTTTAATTATGAGTGTTCTTAGAGGAAGTTCTTTTTCCTAAGTTCGTGAGAGACCTCACTAAAGAAAAAGAACAACTTTCGTACTAAACTCGAAAAGACCTCGTTAAGTACTCAATGTTTACTGGTGGCGATACGCTCAGGGGAAACACCCGTACCCATCTCGAACACGATGGTTAAGACCTGAGAGGCCGATGGTACTGCACTGGAGACGGTGTGGAAGAGTAGGTGGCTGCCAGTATATAAAAAGAAAAAAGACGAAAAAGCGGAAGAGACTCCTTGAAAAGGAGAGGGAAACCGGCTGACGTGCGAAAAGGCTGCACGGAGTCTTAAGAATAGATACAGGCATATGCGGAGAAGAGATAAAGCAGAAGGATATGCCAACCCGACCAGCAGGGAAGTGCTGTTACAGATAACTGGATTTACCAGTGATTAGAGAGTTGAAAAGGATTCAGTTTTCTAATGACTGATAAAACAGTCAAAAAATAGAACAGATG
>NZ_BAAHSH010000005.1:0-31246 GCF_054660755.1 Faecalimonas hominis | reverse complement strand
TTTTGCGACACCCCCTTTTTATTATTCTATATATTAGGGTCTGTCGGATCCCATGTTTGCCATAACGGAATTTTAATTGTACTCGGTTTTCCCAATGGGCCAGGACTTGAAGCATCATAAATAGTAACTTTTGTTTTTAATGAACAATTATCATAAATCCATTTTGCATCTCTAACACACAATCTTACACAGCCATGTGACGCCGGCTGTCCCAACATATTGTAGTCTCTTGCATCTAAATTATAACTTGTCATATTTTTCCCTGCTACAGAATGAAAAAGAATACTTCCCGTAATCCTTGTACAATACTGCCCGTAAGATGGTCCCATCAGTGTATGCCACCTGTATTTCGCCGGAGTGTAGAACGTTCCCACCGGAGTAGGTGTATTTGGTTTTCCCACCGAACATGCGAACCGTTTTACCGGAATAATATATCCATTATTGCCATCTTTTGCATAAACAGTTACCGTACAGGCTTTTCTATTTACTTTAATATAGTAATTGGACTGTTTTGGCAAAATTCCATCTAAATCTAACTGTTTAACACCATTTTTATAGTAAAATTTGTATCCTCCCTCATAATACCAGCCATTCTTGGCATTTTTCACTTCTATTTTCACACTCTTAGTTTGAACTTTTCCATTCGCTTTTACATCTATTATAATATAGTATATTCCCGCTTCTGAAGGCGTCCAACTTATACTAGATGATGATGAAAACTCTTTAATCACTCCCCATTTTTGCCAATTATCCTTTTGCCATACATATTTATATTGCAACTCACCTTTTTCTCCTGTAATTTCAGGATAGACATTTACGGACTGTCCTTTCGAAATAACTGTGCTTGAAGATTTTACCGACAAATATTTATGCCCTCTTACTTTAGTTGTTTCTGCATCAAAGGTAACTCCTCGATTATCTTTGATATCAACATAAATGTTATATTCCTTGTCTTTGTCTATCGGAATTTCTATTTGGTTTTCCGTCGAAAAATCCTGAACAACTTCCCAATCTTCCCAACCGCTGCCTCTGCGACATACAAATTTGTACTGTAATCCTTCTGTTTCACCGGAAGTTTTTGCTTCTACTTTGAGCGTATCTCCCACAAATCTGTCCGGACTTCCATAAATTTCCAATTCGTCCAACTTCCAAGGAACTTCTAACACTTTATACTCTTTTGTTATCGTTTTCTTTCTGCCGTCCACATCTTTTATATCAACATAAATCGTATAAATACCTGACTTTTTCGGATACCACTTTTCTGTCCGATTAGAACTTCCAAGTTCCTGAATAATTCCCCATTCCTTTCCCCAGTCATCATCTGCCGCACCTTTTTTCCAAACAAATTTATACTGTAAGCCTTCCGTATCTCCTGAAACTCTCGCTTCAATAGGTATCTTTGTATAAATCTGCTCTTCTATCCCTTCATTAACAACAACCTCTTCCGGATTCCATAATTGCGTAGCAACAAAATAATCTAAAGACTTTGTTCTGGTTTTTCCATCTCTATCTTTTACATCAACATAAATTTTATAACTTCCGCTTTTATTCGGCGTTTTCCATACTGCTGTATTTTTCTCAGAAAATTCTTGGATTACTCCCCATTCTTTCCAGTCATCTTTTTGCCACACAAACTTATATTGTAGTCCTTTTGTATTACCACTTGTTTGTGCCTGAATTTCTACTTCATTTTCTTTTTTCTGAACATCTTCCGGAGTTGTTTTTATTGCTTCATATTTCCAGTTTACAGGAATAATCTCATATGGAATTCTTTTAGTTGTTGTTATTCCATCTGCATCTTTTATATCAACATAAATTGTATATTTTCCTGTACTTTTTGGCTGCCATACCGCTGTATTTTTCTTTGAAAGATTCTGAATGATTCCCCATTCTCGCCAATCATCTTTTTGCCATACAAATTTATATTGAAGCCTTTCTGTCTCTCCCGAAGTTTTTGCCGTAATGGTTATCGGATCGCTATATTTTTCCTGCGGCGAAGAATAATCTGTTACTATTTCATCATATTTCCAAATATCCGTTTTCACATTATATTCTTTACTTTTTGTGATTACGTCTCCGTCCTGATCTTTTATATTAACTACAATAGTACATTTCCCTAAACCATCAGGTGTAAAAGATACCTCATTTTCTTCTGAAAAATCTCGAATTACTCCCCATTCTTTCCAGTCATTTTTCTGCCATACATATTTATATCGCAATCCTTTTTTATTTCCTGATAGTTCTGTTGAAATCGTAACTTTTTTATTTTTCTTTAATTCCGTTCCTTCCGGGAGCAAATCATTATAGTCCCACTTATTCTTCACGACTGAATATGCTTCACTCAAACTTTCCGTCTTTTTTCCCGGTTCTTTTACGTCGACATATATGTAATATTTTCCTGAAGTTTTTGGCTGCCATTTCACTGTTTTTTCATTAGAGAAATCTTGAATCACTCCCCATTCTTTCCAGTCATTTTTCTGCCATACATATTTGTATAACAAATTTGTATTTTCACTTTCTACATCTGCCGAAATATTAATATTCTCCGAAACCTCCTGTGGCGATGCTTTATCAAACTTTATGTCTTGTAATTTCCACTCCGTTTCATTTGCTTTTTCTACTGTTTCGTTCTGTAATCTGTTATCCTGTGCATAACTTAAATGTCCCATTGTTGTAACACACAAAGCAACAGCCAAAACAAAACTAATCGCCTTTTTCCCCATATTTTTCACCTCTATTGAATATTAAATACTTTACTGACTGTTTTTACATTCCCTGCCGCATCTTTCACGTCTACTACCATCGTATATTGTCCTTTTCCATTCGGTTTCCATGACATTTTTTCCTGTCCGCTAAAATCCTTTATCACTCCCCATTCCTTCCAATTATTCTTCTGCCATACATATTTATAAGTAAATCCGGTTGTGTTTCCCTGAATAATCGGTTTAATCTCTAGTTCTCCATTCTGATTTTTATTCACAGAAATTTCATTATATGTCCATTTTCCTACTTTTACCTGTATTGTTTTTGTTTCTGCTGAAGCATTTCCCTGTTTTACATCAACGCATATTGTATATGTGCCCTCTTTTTTGGGTATCCAATCTACATTGTTTTTAGTCGAAAGATCCTGAATCACTCCCCATTCTTTCCAGTTATCTTTCTGCCATACAAATTTATATTTTGTATTATTATTGCTTCCTCCGACCAGCGCTTTTATGTTTACTTTACCTCCTACGTTTTGGTTTGTATTAGGCTGTAGTTGTATTGTTATCTCCCCTGTATTTTTTATTGTAAATATTTTAGGATAACTCGTTGTAACACCATCACTATCTTTCACGTCCACATAAACTGTATACGTACCACTTTTTTTCGGTGTCCACTCAGCAGTATTTTTTGAAGAGAGTTCCTGAATTACTCCCCATTCTTTCCAGTTATCTTTCTGCCACACAAACTTATATCGTAATCCTGCCGCATTTCCGTGTACTTTCGCTGTTAGTTTTATTTTCTCTCCTGCTATCTGAGGTAACTCCTTGTCTGCGGCAATTTCCGAAAATGTCCATTTTCCTTTTTGAACTTGATATTTCGCTGTTTTAGTCGCTGAATTTCCCCTGTTGTCCTTTATGTTTACAATAATTTCACAATCTCCCGATACTGTCGGAACCCAGTTTACTGTATTTGAGGTCGAAAAATCTCGGATTACTCCCCATTCTTTCCAGTTATCTTTCTGCCACACAAATTTATACTGTAAACCCACATTATCTTCAGTAATATTTCTCATATTCTGCGTAATCTTAATTGTATTTCCAATTTCTGCACCATTTGGACTGAATACTGTGTTCTGAACTTCCCATGCTTTTTCTACAATTTGATAAGTCAGCCTTCTTGTAGCAACAAATCCATCTCTGTCTTTTACATCTACAATAAGTTCATAAGTTCCTGCTTTAGTCGGTGTCCAAACTGCATTATTTGTGGTTGAGAAATCTTTTATTACTCCCCATTCTTTCCAGTTATCTTTCTGCCACACAAATTTATATTGTAATCCTAAAGTCGTTCCTTTTATATCTGCCGATAAATTAATCTGCGTTTTCAATGCACTTGGGGATTGAATACTTGTTTTCACCCCTGAGTAACTCCAATTTTTAATTTGATATGGAATACTCACGGTAATCACTTTCCCTGACGTATCTTTTACATCAAGCAAAATCGTATAGTTTCCTTCTGATTTAGGCAGCCATGTTGCATAATCTGTGGAAGAAAAATCTTTCAGTACGCCCCACTCGCTCCAATCATTTTTCTGCCATACAAATTTATATTGTAATCCTGTTTTATTTCCACTTATATTCGCACTTACCTTTATAGAAGTATCAAACAATTGCGGAGAAGAAAGGTCTGTATCAATTCCGTTTACTGACCATGTTGTTTTTCCTTCCGACACAATCTTCAAATAGTCCGAACTCAAATACGCATACATATTTGAAAAATTATATACGCCGCTGCTTGAATTAATTCCTGTTCGTCCACTGTTCAATACAGGTTCACTCTGTATTTTATAGAACTTGTTCACAGGATTCTTATCCAAAATCAGAAAAGAACAGTTCGCATTTTTCTTCGTTTTATAAAATGCCGTCGAAGAAGTTGTACTTTCTTTTCTTACGTTTACTACATTTGACGGATAAATTGTGTCTTTAATACCAATCGTATATTTATAGGCATCTTTATTTCCACCATTTCCATCTAACAGCCATGCCATCGCCGCTGCTTTCTCTCCCCAATATGGATCGGAAGCATATTTTACATTCATTCCACTCGCTTTATTTCCTAAAAAAGCGCCGTAATGTTTCCAGTTCTGCGGATTCAGATATTCTTTCGACAACCATTTTTCGCCGTATTCTTTAATACACTGAGATACACTTTCAAAATAGTTTGCACTTTCTCCCGGAGATGAATCTACTGCATTTAAACCAAATAAGTTATTTTTTGTTTTTGCAATATTACTTGTTCCCCATGCACTTTCATTTGCCGCTATTCCTGCCATCAAAAGTGCATTGGCTCCATATGTATTTTGATTTTTAACAAAATCGTCTCCCGTGTTACGCATTTTCGATGTAGAAGTTACTTTGTTATTCAGTAAAGTATTGAAACTACTTTCATTGTAACCGGATTGACTTCTTAACGGAAGATATTGAAAATAATTATAAAATGGGTTATTTGGATTTACGGAATGTGATCTTGTCTTATTATTGTAATCATCAATCATATTTCCGAAATTGGATTCCGTATAAAAATAGTGCCCATCATAACTGTAGTAGTTTACCCCTGTTTTTAAATAAGATGGTGCAGGACCATTGTCTAATGTACTTCCCGAACCCGCATTATTAATGTTCGTAGCAATTTTGTGATACAAACGATTGTTGGATACATAATAATAACTGAGTGATTTAGCGCTGGACTTATTTACAATCTGTACTTCTCTTGCGTTGACTGTACCAATCACTCCCGCTAACATAAATCTGACTTTTCCACTGCTTGTTTTGCCGAGATATGCAGCATCTGCCGCATACGGTCCATAAGTATACCCGGCAACTCCTGTTTCCTCCTCAGTATAGTCCGTTGTCTGCCCCGAAGATTTCGTATTGAAATTGACAATCTGTGGAGTAGCCGCATAAAAAGAAACATCTTCTTCTACTATACCGCTTTCTTCTTTTGCCTGGTTTACATTTCCTTTGGCATCTACTTCCCGGTAATTTTCCGCTGTAACCGGATTTTCTCCCTGAAAACTCATTTCTTCGCTCTGTTCTTTTTCAGAAAGAGTATTATCCTCAGCATATCCCGAAATCCCATTAAGACTTCCGGCAATTAACACGGCCGTAAGAATTCCCGCTATAATCTTTTGCCCTATCCTCTTTATCATCTGTACCTCTCCCTTTCTGTTTCACCTAAAACAACTTCTGTGGATACACTCCCTGTTCCACAAGATTTTTAATTGACGTTACTACAAATTCTTTATCTTCTTTATAAGTTACTCCGAACCATTTATCGTGAGACTTCAATACTTTTACATCTATTTTTCCCTCTTCTAAAAGTCCGCCGATAATGGTAGGAAGAAGATATTCTGCTTTTAAGTTGCCCTCTTCCACATTTTCGAGAAATTCTTCAAAACCGCTTTCAAGCACCTTGAAGAAATCCCTATGTAGCCCCCACATATTCATGGATACCGGAGAATGCACATTGACCGGAGTGATACCGTCTTCTGTTCTGATTCCCGCACCAGTTTCTGTTTCCTCAATATTGGAAGTTTCAACGATGTCCGTCAGCATTCCGTTTTCATCAACCTTACAGATTCCCCGCGTAACACCGCCATTCTCGCTCAGCGTATTTCCTAACACAAATCCAATCATGGAAGCCTGCACTTTTTCGCTTTCCGGTTTTTCTTCCGCCAAGTATTGATAAGCCTCTCTGTATGCTTCTTTTCCATAGTAATCGTCTGCATTGATAACTAAAAACGGTTCATTCACTACATCTTTACAGCATAATATAGCCTGTCCCGTTCCCCACGGTTTTGTTCTCTCAGAAAATCTTCCCCGGAATTTCTCAGGAATGTCCATAAGTTCCTGATAAGCATATGCCACTTCAATTTCTTTCTCAATTCTGCTTCCGATAATTTCTTTAAAATCTTTTTCCAAATCTTTTCGGATAACGAAAACCACTTTGTTAAATCCTGCTTCTCTCGCATCGTAAATTGAGTAGTCCATAATGATTTCTCCGTTTGGACCTACCGGTTCCAACTGTTTAATTCCACCGCCAAATCTGCTGCCAATTCCCGCCGCCATAATAACTAATGTTGCTTTCTTCATCTTTATAACCTTTCCTTTATTATCCTAATATTTTTCTAACTATAGTTTTATCATAATTCAAGAGAGCATTCCACAGATTTCTCTATAAAATGCTCTCCAAATTTTCCCTTCTAGTCTTCCAGTTCTTCTTCCACAAGGCGAGCCATTGCTTCTAATGCACTCTCTTCATTTTTTCCTTCACAAATGATTTCGATTTCATCTCCCTGCTTAATGCATGCCGCCAAAACACTCAAAACACTTTTTGCACTTCCTGTTGTACAGCCCACATGAAATGTAATTTTGCACTCCTCAAACTCTGCTGCTCTTCTGCAAAACATTCCCGCCGGTCTTAAATGAAGTCCTGTCGGATTATTTATTTTCACTTTTTTGCTAACCATTCACTTCTCCTTTCTTTTGGAGTAACTATTTTTGTTCTCCTGTGAGAACTACCGGAACCGTCACATTTCCAACAAGCGTACAGCCCGGTGGAAGTTCTGCCTGCAATGGAACCGTTATCGTTCCTGCCGTCGTATATTTCCCTAAATCCACATATACTTTCGGCGCTTCTGTCAGTTTTTCCAATGCCGCTCTCGAACCTTTGACCTGAATTTCTATGTTCTCTACCGTTCCTATATTCGCCTTCAGTCCCGCCAGTGTGTTTTCCAAAATAACATTGTTACCCGGAATACTGAATGCTTTTGTTCCATACCTCTCAACTGAAACCGTCACGATAATTGTGCCGGCCGTGTCATCAACCAGTTTTACTTTCTTCGGCAGATATTTGCTCACATCTACTTTGACTTCTGTTGTCTCCGAAATATCGTTCAGTTTCAACGCTCCTGACGGAATATCAATGATATCTAACTCTTTTAATACGCTTTCTTCTCCTGACACAAGAATCTTCTTCGGTTCGTAGAAAATATTGCCCAGAGTATATCCCGACGCGGTGTTGATGTCGGACATATCAAACCGCAATGGAACTTCTTTTGTCTTTAGCACTTCAATATCAACTTTGACTCCTTCTTTTCCTAAATTGCTGTCAAACAGAGCCTGATCGATTACTTTTTCATTTTCATCATACAAAATCAGTTCCGCATCTACCTGTCCACTGGAAGAAATTCCCGATACATTCGCCTTCGCCACAACTTTCTTTACTCTGTTAATCTGTGATTCACCGCCTGCCAGAGTGATGAATTCCGGATTTGCCGTCATGCTTCCGATGACATTTCCATCTCGCGGCGTTCCGATTGTTGTTACGCTGATTGGAAATTTCTTATTTGTACTTGCTTCTATTTCAATATCAATATTTTTCGGAGTGGTATACGCACTCTGGTATTCTCCCTCAAATCCCTGTATCGTCACCTCTGTAGGTAAAGTCGCCTCTGTAAGGGAGTTTGTCACCCTGTCTTTAATATCGGCGGTCACAATAATATCCGACGGTTTAATCTCGGAAAGCACTTTACGTCTTGCACTCACCGTTACGTTTACCGTATCTTTATCATCTACGATTGTATATGTGCTGGACTTTGACGTAAATATTTCCTCATGCAATACCTTTACGGGAATGTTTCTGAAAGTAACTTCACCGATTGGGTCATCAATGTTAACAACTAAAAGCCATAACACAATCGCAAAAAGAAGTGACAAAACTTTCAGACCGAAGTTATTTTTCAATCGTTCTCTCATTTTTCGCCCTTCCTTTCCACAGCCTTCTCAATCCACGTTTTTTCTCCTCGTCCGCTTTTTTGCGGATTTGGTTTAATTTTTCCGTGAGTTGTCTTTCATTTACATGTCTTACAATTCTTCCTCCCTGCGCATATGATACTGCTCCCGTCTCTTCTGAAACGACAATAATCAGCGCATCGCTGACTTCACTCATTCCTACTGCCGCGCGATGCCTTGTTCCTAAATCCTTACTCAGATTACGGTTATCAGACAGCGGCAGATAGCATGTTGCCGCCACAATTCTGTCTCCTCTTACAATAATGGCCCCGTCATGCAGAGGTGTATTGTGTTCAAAAATATTGATCAGTAACTGACTGGAGACAACACTGTCCAATCTTATCCCCGTTCTCTCATATTCTGTCAGTTGAATTGCATCTTCCACAACAATCAGCGCTCCTGTTTTTACTTTCGCCATCTCAAATGTTGCCGTCACAATTCCTTCTATTGTTTCCTGACTGAATTTTTCTTTTTCCTTTGACTTGTCAAACGGAACAACCGCACTTAATAAATTTCTCTCCCCCAATTTTTCAAGCGCTCTTCTAAGTTCCGGCTGAAATACAACGACTGTCACTGTCGCTAAAACCCCTATCGAATTTTTCACAAGCCACAATATCGTGTTCATCTGAAATATTGCAGCGACGGAAATGAATACGGCAAGCACAAGCATTCCCTTTAACAACATCCATGCCTTTGTGTTTTTAATCCAAAGTGCTATCTCATATACGACAAAAGCGATAATAATAATCTCAACTACGTCCGTCACCGTTATATGAGGCACATATGAAAAGTATTCGTCAAACAACTGTGCTATCCATTCTTTCATCTCGTCACCTCCCCTTTGTAATCTTTCTTATGTTCCACAGAAATTTATTCTACTTTTTCATTAATTCCTGTTCAATGATTTTGTCTATGTCCGCCTCCCCGGTCAACTGCAGTCTTCCGGTTGCGCTTCTATTGTCCGCCGTATCCGTCTCCTGACGTCTGTTAATTCTTTTTACCTGTTTCTCCGGTGCGGAAACGGAAACTTTCGGCAATGCTTTTACATAATAATAGTATTCGTCATCTTCAAACTGTAAATACTCCGTTCTCGCATAATCAACTGAAAACAGCATCAATTCCAGTCCAAAGCCGATAACTGCTGATATAACGCTTCCAATTATAAGCGAAGCGTAATGAACTTCCACGTCCAGAGCAACACTGCCCACTACCATAACAATGATATAGGCAACCGCCCCCGAAACAATTGCAATCTCCCATGAACGGTCGATTGATTTTCTGCGTATCGCATATACGATAAGCAGACAGATCACTATCGCAACAATAACTGCCCAGAGTTCTTTGCTCTGGAATATCTGTTTTGAAAATGTACCGACAACGGTCATCATTCCGCCTTTGCTCGCCCCTGTGATTGTTGTGGAAAACGTCTTGGCAAATTGAATTAGAAAATACACTATCGTCCCACAGATAACCGGAACAATATAAACCGGTGTCCCTGCCAATCCGTAAGCAATCGGAATAAGCATAGGTACTTTAAACGCAAATGCTATCGGCGTAAGCAATAAAATAATTGCCTTCTTCGGTGTAAACCGAAAATAAAAAATAAACATTAAAATAATTATTCCCGCAGTAATGAGGGCAATCCCCTCAGACAGCACAAACATATGAGCAAGCATAAGCCCCGCTGAAACAATTACCGTGACAATCATAGGAAGAAATGCACAGACAGCCGCCAACACAATTGAGATAATCGGTTTTGCCAGTTTTTCCATGAAACCGATGTTGCTGCTAATCAGCAGAAAACTTGTTATTGCCACAATAAATCGTATTCCCTTATCTATATATGTTGAATACCCGGCATACAGTGATTGCAGTTTTTCTTTCCATTCCAGTAACCTACTCATCTATCTTATCTCCTTTTCATACATCTTGCTTAGTTGAATCAACTCGCGGTTAAATCTCTTCACCCGCTTTCTTGCGTCTACATGTTTCTTCTTATAAAAATTGTGTGCCACAATTACTGATATGACAACTGTTGCAATATATCCGGCAAGAAGGATACCTCCCAGTATCAAAAATCTCAAAAGACTTGGATTTGCAAAAATCTCATCTAGAAAAATAAAAAAAACTGCTCCCGCCGTAATCGCATATCCGATTGTCGACCATATAACCATAATCCATGTATGCAGTCCTATATAATCTTTCTGATAATATCCGCTTATTTTAAAATCCGTCTGTCCTTCTTTTGATTCATACATTGCCATCTGAGTCATGAGTTTCACTCTTTTTTCATTTAACATTATATCACCTCAACACTCGTTTTCTTTCTTTGGCATTATGCTTTAGTATAGCATTAATCACAATCCTTGTCCAATACTTATAGTTAGGAAATACGTTTTTTCCGCACCGGATTTTTTCAGCAAAACGCTCATCGAGTGAATTGTGCTGCCCGTCGTATAAATATCATCTATAATTAATACGTTTTTTTCCTTTATTTTCCGCGTCACTTCAAAAGCATTTTTCAGGTTTTTCTTTCTCTCTCTTCTTGAAAACTCTTTTTGAGGCACTGTATTTATTTTTCTTTTTACCAAAGTCGTGTCGACAGGCAGGCCGGTTCGCAAACCAATTTCTTTTGCCAAAATTTCTGCCTGATTAAAGCCTCTTTTTTTCTGTTTTTTTCGATGTAAAGGAACGGGAACAATGACATCTATCTCCCACAGCCGAATTAACTTTTCAAAAGTTTTTGCCATTTCTTTTCCGTAAACCTCACCATATATGCGTCTGTTTTTGTACTTAAACGCATAAATAGAACTGCTCACCGGCATTTTATGGAGCCACAGACTTCTCCCCTGCTCATAGTCAAGTTCTTCCCTCTCGCAGTCATAACAAAGTTCTGCTTCCTCCAGCCGTATCGGTTTTCCACATTTTTTACATCTCGGTTCTCCGATTATCCCCACTTTTTTTCTGCATTCCGCACATATGCCCTGTTCACATATTTTTCCGCAAAATACACATACCGGCGGATACAGCCACTCCAATATTCTTTTTATCATGTTCCTTTACAGACTCTACTATCACATAAATTCCCGAATACGTTCCGCCAGACTCGTATACCGATTCTGTTCGTTTGTATTCTCTATCATCTCATAAAATGTACCGTCACTTCCCACCAGAGTCACACATTTCTTTGCTCTTGTAACCGCCGTATAAAGCAGATTTCGGTGATATAACTGTCTCGGTCCCTGAAGAAGCGGAATAATCACTGCCGGATATTCGCTCCCCTGAGATTTATGGATAGTTATAGCATATGCCAATTCCAGTTCGTCTAATAACTGAAACGAATAAGTCACTTTTCGCTTTTCATCATATTCCACTTCCAGCGTTTCGTTATATGTATTAATTTGGGTGATAATTCCCATATCCCCGTTAAACACACCTATACCTTTATCCACAACAAGACCGAATTTTGTAGAAATTTCCCACTCCAGTTGATAATTGTTCTTTATCTGCATTACCTTATCGCCTTCACGGAAAAGTTTTTCCCCATATTCTTTCTCCGCCTTCTTTTTTTCCGGCGGATTCATATACTGCTGCAAAATCTTATTGAGCCTCTCTACCCCCAAAAGCCCCTTCTTCATCGGCGTAAGCACCTGTATGTCATAGGGCTGTGCGTCCACATATTTGGGCATCTTTTTCTGCAGCAATGTAATAATGACACTGATTATTGTATTGGCGTCCTGCCGTTTAAGAAAAAAGAAATCCCTGCTTTTATTATCCAGAACTACTCTTTCTCCTCTGTTAATTTTATGGGCATTCATAACGATATCACTCTCTGTTGCCTGTCTGAAAATTTTTGTCAGACGCACAACCGGAAAACACTCTGACGCTATCATGTCTTTCAGTACATTTCCCGCTCCAACCGACTGTAACTGATTACCGTCACCGACTAAAATAATTCTTGTCCCAACGGTAACTGCACAGAGAAGGGCATACATTAGCGCTAAATCTACCATAGATACTTCGTCTATGATAATCACATCTGTTTCCAGCGGATTTTCTTCATTTCTTCCAAAGCCGCCCCTCTTTTCGCTGTCCTCCGGATTGCCACTCACTTCCAAAAGGCGGTGAATTGTCTGCGCTTCGTATCCTGTCGCCTCAGTCATTCGCTTTGCCGCCCTCCCCGTCGGTGCAGCCAGCGTAATGTCTAATCCCTCGCTCTCAAAATAATGAATCATTGCATTGATTGTCGTCGTTTTTCCCGTTCCCGGTCCTCCGGTCACAATTAAAATTCCATGTTTTGTCGCTTCAATAACCGCTCTTCTCTGCATTTCATCTAAAATCATTCCCGTATTATCTTCGATTTTATGCAGACGCCTTTCCACCATGCTCTCCGATATTTCTTCATGGATATCCAAATCATGGAGCATTTTCGCTGTATTCAGTTCCATATAATAGTATCCTGACGGATACACTCTGATTTGTCCCTCGTTTTCTTTTAAAACGACTTTCTTTTCCATAGATAAATCCATCAGATATTTTTCGATATCTTCAATATTTACTTCCAAAATCTCTCCCGCCTTTTTGAGCAGTTCCTCTTTCGGAAGATAAATATGACCGTCTGCCACACTTTGAAGGAGAGCATAAAAAATACCGCTGCGAATACGGAAATCCGAATCCGTGTGAATACCTATCCGCAATGCAATCTCGTCTGCTGTCTTAAAACCGATTCCCTGTATATCATCTGCAAGACGATACGGATTTTCCTCCAAAACACGGTACACACTGTCCTTATATTTTTTATATATTTTTGCTGCAAGTGTAGTGGAAATCCCATATTTCTGCAAATAAATCATTGCATTTCGCATCTCTTTCTTACCTTCCACCTGCTCTGCAATTTCCTGCGCTTTTTTCTCGCTGATCCCCTTCACTTCTGCCAGCCTTTCCGGTTCTTCTTCGATAATACGGATTGTGTCCTCTTTAAACCTTCTTACAATTCTTCCGGCAAGAGCGCTTCCCAAGCCTTTTATTGCCCCCGAACCGAGATATCTCTCAATCGAAAATAAATCTTCCGGCTCTTTTGCTTTATGCGAAAGAACCTGCAGTTGTACGCCGTATACTTTGTGCGTTACATATTCCCCGCTCAGTTCCAACATCTCTCCCTCGCTGATATAGTGAAAATTCCCCACACAGGTTAAATCGCCGTCCTCCGTATTAAATTGAAAAACAGTATAGCCGTTATCTTCGTTGCGGAAAACAATATGTTCCACATACCCTGTAACAACTTCCACCTCTCGTCTCCTCCTTGTTATAAAATCAGGATTGAAAAAGGCAAGGGATTAATCCCTCGCCATCTATTTACGCATCTTTTCTTCCACTCATAAATTCAACGAACTGTCCCGTTCCGATTGCAACTACTTTCATTGGATCTTCCGCAGTCATCGTATTGATTCCTGTTCTTTCTTCAATCAATTCTTCCAATCCTCGAAGCATTGCACCACCGCCTGTAAGGACAATACCTCTGTCCAAAATATCTGCTGACAATTCAGGTGGAGTTCTCTCAAGCACCCCAATGACTGCTTCTACAATCTGTCCTGTTGTCTCGCGGAGTGCTTCCTCCGTCTCTGAAGATGTCACTGTAACTGTTTTCGGAAGTCCTGTAACAAGGTTACGTCCTCTTACTTCCATCGTCTCATCTTCCACTAACGGATAAGTTGTCCCGATTTTAATCTTAATGTCTTCCGCTGTACGCTCTCCAATCAAGAGATTGTGTTTCTTACGCATATAGCGAACAATCGCTTCATCAAAATCATCTCCGGCAATCTTGATCGATGTATTAACAACTGTACCGCCAAGAGAGATAACCGCTATATCTGCAGTACCCCCTCCTACGTCTACAATCATATTTCCACATGGTTTTGCAATATCGATTCCCGCTCCGATTGCTGCTGCTACCGGTTCTTCAATCAAATGAACTTCTCTTGCTCCTGCTGCAAAAGTAGCCTCTTCTACTGCTTTCTTTTCTACTTCTGTTACCCCACTTGGAACACAGATACTAATACGTGGTTTCTTAAATGTACGTTTTCCCATAGCCTTCTGAACGAAGTATTTAATCATTTTTTCTGTGACGGTATAATCAGAAATAACACCTTTTCTAAGTGGTCTTACTGCAACGATATTACCCGGAGTTCTTCCGAGCATCAATCTTGCTTCCTCTCCAATTGCTTTAATCACATTTGTATCTCTATCAAATGCCACTACAGACGGTTCTTTCAAAACTACACCTTTTCCCTTTACATACACGAGAATACTCGCGGTTCCTAAATCAATACCGATATCTATTGACATCTAAATTCTCCTTTCCAAAACTCATCTATTCTTATATCCTTTGTACTTGTTGACACTAAATCATCACATATGATTCTTATTATAATCAAAATTGTAATAAATGGAAAGACTTTTTTTCTATTTTTAGTTTTTCTTAAGGATTGCGTCAATATATTTTCCTGTATACGAGTTCGGATTCTTCGCAATTTCTTCCGGCGTTCCCGTTGCCACTACGGTTCCGCCTCTATCTCCCCCTTCCAAACCAATGTCAATAATGTAATCAGCCGTCTTAATCACATCTAAGTTGTGTTCAATAACAATAACCGTGTTTCCGTCTTCCGCCAGCCTTCTTAAAATCTCTGTAAGTTTATGCACGTCCGCAAAATGAAGTCCCGTTGTCGGCTCGTCCAAAATATAGATTGTCCTCCCCGTGCTTCGTTTACTCAACTCTGTTGCCAGTTTAATTCTCTGTGCCTCTCCTCCCGAAAGAGTAGTGGACGGCTGCCCCAAACGAACATAGGATAATCCCACATCGTAAAGTGTCTCCATTTTCCTTCTAATGGAAGGGACATTTTCAAAGAAGTGCATTGCCTCTTCCACCGTCATATTCAGCACATCATAAATGCTTTTCCCCTTATATTTCACTTCCAACGTCTCTCTATTATAACGTTTTCCGCCACACACTTCACACGGTACATATACGTCCGGCAGGAAATGCATTTCTATCTTTAAAATACCGTCTCCACTGCAGGCCTCACACCTTCCGCCTTTGACATTGAAACTAAACCTTCCTTTTTTATACCCTCTCGCCTTGGCATCTGCCGTCGCTGCAAACAAATCTCGAATCAAATCAAAAACCCCTGTATATGTTGCCGGATTGGAACGCGGTGTTCTTCCGATTGGAGACTGGTCAATATCAATAACCTTATCCAACTGCTCAACACCTTCTATTCTGTCGTGTTTTCCCGGAATTGTCCTTGCCCTGTTTAGTTCTTTCGCCAGTTTCTTATACAATATCTCATTGATCAGCGAACTTTTTCCCGAACCAGATACACCGGTAACACAGGTAAGAACTCCCAAAGGGATATCCACATCAATATTTTTCAGGTTGTTTTCTCTCGCACCGACAATTTTTAAAAATCCTGTTGGCTGCTTTCTTACTTCCGGCACCGGAATTTTAATGCGTCCGCTCAGGTAAGCACCGGTAATGGAGTTTTTATTTCTCATAATCTGTTTTGCCGTTCCTACGGCCACAACTTCACCACCATGCTCTCCCGCTTTTGGTCCGATGTCTACAATATAGTCCGCTTCCAGCATTGTATCCTCATCATGTTCTACTACAATGAGAGTATTGCCTAAATCTCTCAAATGTTTCAATGTCTTCAGCAATTTATCATTATCCCTCTGATGAAGCCCAATACTTGGCTCGTCCAAAATATATGCCACACCGACTAATCCGGAACCAATCTGCGTTGCAAGTCGAATACGTTGTGCTTCCCCTCCTGAGAGTGTTCCCGTTGCCCTTGCCAATGTGAGGTAATCCAACCCTACATCAATAAGGAAACCTGTTCTCGCCTTAATTTCTTTTAATATCTGTCCTCCAATCAATTCCTGTGTAGGTGTAAGTTCTAATGTATCCAGAAATTCCTGTAAATTTCCTATAGAAAGATTCGTCACTTCCGCAATATTCTTTCCCCCTACCGTAACTGCCAGCGCACTTTTCTTTAAACGCTGTCCGCCACACTCATGGCATGGTGTAATTCTCATAAAGGACTCATATTCCGCTTTCATTGTCTCAGAACCGGTTTCTCTGTAACGTCTTTCCACATTTTTAATGATACCCTCAAACGCCACGTCGTAGATTCCCTCACCACGCTGTCCCTTATAATATACTTTTACTTCTTTTCCATTTGTTCCATGAATCAAAATATCCTGTATCTCCTGAGGATAATCCTGAAACGGTGTATCAAGAGAAAAATGATATTCTTTTGCAAGAGCGTCCAATATAGCCCTCGTATAACTTCCTTTATCCGTGCATGACTGCCACCCCATAACTGTAATTGCGCCCTCATCAATACTCAGGCTTTTGTCCGGTATCATTAAGTCAACATCAAATTCCATTTTATAGCCAAGACCATAGCATACCGGACACGCACCAAACGGGTTATTGAACGAAAAACTTCTAGGTTCAATCTCATCAATACTGATTCCACAGTCAGCACAGGAGAAACTCTGACTGAAGTGAATCTCCTCTCCTCCGATAACATCTACCGTCATCAATCCTTCAGCAAGTGACAAAACGCTCTCCACGGAATCCGTCAACCTTTTTTCTATCCCCTGTTTAACAATCAGCCTGTCCACAATAATTTCAATATTGTGCTTAATATTTTTATCCAGAACAATTTCTTCTGTCAGTTCATACAAATTTCCATCTACGCGAACACGAACATACCCGCTCTTTTTCGCTCTCTCAAACAGTTTTTCATGGCGCCCTTTTCTTCCACGCACAACCGGTGCGAGCAACTGTATTTTTGTTCCTTCAGGCAATTCAAGAATCTGGTCTACCATTTGGTCTACCGTCTGCTTTTTAATTTCTTTCCCACATTTATAACAGTGAGGAATACCAATTCTTGCATAGAGAAGTCGAAAATAATCATAAATCTCCGTTACTGTTCCAACGGTAGAACGCGGATTTCGGTTTGTCGATTTCTGGTCAATGGAAATAGCCGGAGAAAGTCCTTCAATGCTCTCCACATTCGGTTTCTCCATCTGCCCCAAAAACTGTCTCGCATATGACGAAAGCGACTCCATGTACCTTCTCTGTCCTTCTGCATAAATCGTATCGAAAGCAAGAGAAGATTTTCCCGAACCGCTAAGTCCCGTCAATACAACCAACTCATTTCTCGGAATATCCACATCTATATTTTTCAAATTATGCTCATTTGCACCTCTGATTTTAATATATTGTTTCTGCTCTGTTTTCTTAGCCATTTTATACTCCTAACTTTCTATCTCTTGTAATTGTTTCTTTAATTCCACCAATTTATCCCTCACTTGAGCCGCCATCTCAAAATTCAACTCCGCTGCCGCCTTTTTCATCTGTTTTGTCATATCTTTAATCAGTTTTTCCAGTTCTGATCTGCTCATAGATTCAGGATCCTTTTCCATTTGCAACTCTTCTGATGCAACTTTCTTGGAAATGCTTATTAAATCTCTGACTGCTTTCTTTACCGTCTGCGGTGTAATTCCATGCTCTTCATTATATGCCATCTGCACTTTTCGTCTTCTCTCGGTTTCCCTGATAGCATTTTTCATGGAATCCGTCATCGTATCCGCATACATGATAACATGACCTTCCGCATTACGGGCAGCACGACCGATTGTCTGGATAAGCGATGTCTCTGAACGCAGAAACCCTTCTTTATCTGCGTCCAATATAGCAACAAGCGTAATCTCAGGAATATCCAGCCCTTCTCTCAACAGGTTAATTCCTACCAGAACATCAAAAACGTCCAGACGCATGTCTCTTATAATTTCCGTTCTCTCCAAAGTATCAATATCGGAATGCAGATATTTTACACGAATTCCCAATTCTCTCATGTAATCGGTCAAATCTTCCGCCATTCTTTTCGTCAGAGTTGTCACCAATACTTTATTTTTCTTCGCAATCTCTTTATTTACTTCGCCTACTAAATCATCAATTTGCCCTTCCACTGCTCTGACTTCTACTTCAGGGTCTAAAAGTCCTGTCGGTCTGATAATCTGATCTGCCCTTAACAACTCGTTTTTCTCTTCGTATTCACCCGGTGTTGCAGAAACGAATAAAATCTGATTGATTTTGCTTTCAAACTCCTCAAAATTTAATGGACGGTTATCTTTTGCTGACGGGAGTCGAAAACCATAATCTACCAATGTTGATTTTCTCGACTGGTCTCCGGCATACATTCCTGCAATCTGCGGAATTGTCTTATGAGATTCGTCTATCATAATGAGAAAATCGTCTGGGAAATAGTCTATCAATGTATGTGGGGGCTGTCCTTCTTTAAGCCCTGTCAAATGTCTGGAATAGTTTTCAATCCCTGAACAAAATCCGGTTTCTTTCATCATTTCTATATCAAAATTCGTTCGTTCTGAAATTCTCTGTGCTTCCAGTAATTTATCTTCCCCTTTAAAATAGCGTATTCTCTCTTCCAATTCTTCTTCAATTGCCTTCGTTGCCTTTTCCATATTTTCTTTGGAAACAACGTAATGGGACGCCGGAAAAATTGCCACATGGTTCAACACATTTTTAATTTCTCCTGTCAACACATCTATCTCTGTAATACGCTCCACTTCGTCTCCAAAAAATTCTACTCGAATGGCATATTCTTCTGAAATTGCCGGGAATATTTCCAACACATCTCCCCTGACACGAAACGTCCCACGTTTAAAATCTATATCATTTCTGTCATACTGTATCTCAATCAGTTTTGCCACTACTTCATCTCTGTCTTTTATCATTCCCGGACGAAGTGAAATTACCATCTCCTGATAATCGATCGGTGAACCTAGCCCATAGATACAGGAAACACTCGCCACAATAATGACGTCCCTTCTCTCAGAAAGTGCTGCCGTTGCTGAATGACGTAATTTATCAATCTCGTCATTGATAGAAGAGTCTTTGGCAATATATGTGTCTGATGATGGGACATAAGCCTCCGGCTGGTAATAGTCGTAGTAGGAGACAAAGTATTCTACCGCATTGTTCGGGAAGAATTCTTTAAACTCCCCATAAAGTTGGGCTGCTAAAGTTTTATTGTGGGCGATAATTAATGTAGGTCTATTCAGTTGTTGAATGACATTTGCCATCGTAAATGTCTTACCTGAGCCGGTAACACCAAGAAGCGTCTGGCACTGATTGCCTTCTTTAAAACCTTTTACAAGCTGCTCAATTGCTTGTGGCTGGTCACCGGTTGGGGCGTATTCCGATATTAATTCAAAATGATCCATGTAGTTTCCTCCTGCCATCTATTCCACCCTCCCATCAATACTTAAATCTATACTTTGCGCAAAAACTTCTATCAGCCAGTCTTCTGATCCCCGTCCTATATCTGCTTCAACAATTATATCGTTTTTCAACGGAACTCTATACAACTTCAACTTCCGCGCTCGTTCCTCGGAATCAATAAAAAACGGAGAATCAACTTCACCAAACAAGTAAAAATCACCTTGTATTACCTTACAATTGGAACAATGATTTGCCAAGTATGAACTTTGGATTGTCTTAGAATATGATTCATAATATCCATATTTATCCTTCAAATAATTTAACACCTTCTCTGGCAAAGGATAAATGTGTGAAGCAATATGTATTTCATCATCTTCAAAACTCCATGCTTTCTCATCTCCATATAGTTCTGGATTACAGACATCAAAATATTTTTTTACTCCATATCCAATGACCTGGGTCAAATTTCTACATTTAAAACACGTATGAAACCCTTCTACAATATAGAAATAATCGCACAAAATGTAAACTTGCTCTTTATCACCAAGAATCCATTTTATAAATTTGTGATAATCTTTTCGCTTTTCTACATACCACTTTTTTAATTGTGGATTCCATTTTGCACCTAAAACTTTAGCTTCATCTTTTTCCTCATAAGGTACTTTTAAAATTAATGCCATTTTTATATCCTCCCTAATAAACTAAAAAATCACAAACACCTTCCCATCTCTATTTCTGTACCACCCTACTAAAATGCAATTTTTATCAAATAAAACTTTCATCTTAACTCACTTCCATTGCACTTCCAAATTTATTACTCCGATAATTCTTTTTCAATCTCTTCAATCGTAGGCAAACTGCTCTTAAATTCTTCCCGCAACACCTTCGTCAATTCATACCGTGCAATTCCAATTGGCTGTGATACATTGTCTAAAGAATATTCTGCCACAACATCATCTTTATCTTTACAAATAAGAATTCCTATTGTCTGGTTATCCTGTTTTGATTTCATATTTTTATTAACTGCTGTAACATAAAAATTTAATTTTCCTGCGAACTCTGGTTTGAATTTTTCTGTTTTTAATTCTATGACCACATAAGAATGTAAACGAACATGATAAAACAATATATATATGAAAATCCTGTTCCGAGTTCCAAAAGAAATTGCGTAATCTGATTTACTAATGCATCTTCCAACTCTTTTTCATCATACTCTTCACGCAATGTAAGAAAGTCAAAATTATATGGATCTTTCAACGTTTGTTCCGCTAAATCGGACTGTGGAATAGGAAGTTTCACTTGAAAGTTTGTAATTGCCTTTCCTTGCCTCTCATATAAATTAGAATCTATTTGATGTTCTAGAACATTCCTGCTCCAATTATTATCCATTGTCTTTTGTACATAAAACAAAACTTCATTTATATCTTTGCATTTATACATAATCCGTTGATTATGTCCCCATGGTATGCTTTTCACCATTTTTTCTACCATTTCAAATTTGCTTACAACTTGTAAGCACTTTGCATTGTCATTATAAAATTTATACCAAAATCGAATACTTCGCAAATTTTGAGCAGAAAACCCAGACATTCCGGGAAAAGTTTTCTGTAGGTCTTTACTCATCACACTTAAAAGGCATCACCCCATTTAGCATTTTCTTGTTTATTTACGATGTCCCTTCCTAGTTCCCAATATAAATCTAATAACTCATAATTTATTTTAACAGAAGCTTTTATCTGGCTTTGCTTTATTCTCTTTTTCGCCTCATTGATCCAATGTCTATATTCCTCTGTCACAATAAATCCAACCTCTCTATTGGCCATTTAATCTTCCTCTCATTAGTATTTCCACTTTTTATTTTTTGTGTCAAATTCCATTTATCCGCCTCGTATCATCTAATCTTTGTATTTTCCCATTAGGTACATCTTTCCATGTTTGTAATCCTATGTGTTGCTTTTCACTGTCTGCTCTAGGTGAATCTACTTCCCCATCTGCAAATGTTTTTTCAAATGATAATTAATAGTATGCGTTTCTACATTTTTTCCCATACACAAATATACACACTCTCAAAACAACTTTTTTAAAACAACTTGCAAATACACCTTAATGAAATTTCCTCTTGCGAACACAAAAACAATTCCTCTATGTACGAATCAGGCCACCTGTTCATCTATTTTTACCTGTTTCATCTAGTATTATTCTGTCCGCATAGACCACTAAAACAACGTTAAAATCTACAAAACAGCACTCAATACACTCATTTTCCGCCTTATAAATAGTAATTCCCGAAATACTCAACTGCATTATCGGGAAAGGCATCATAGCATTTTTATTGCCGCTCTCAAAGAACAAACGTTCTCATTCCATTTTAGCCTATGTGCTGTTTAGTGTCAACTTTTCTTTTTAAGATTTTCTTTGCTTCTCACGCATAACTATACAAATCTTGCTCTTCTGTTTCATAAGTTATCTTCTTTAGCATAGTTAAATTATTATTGTTTTGTAAATTTAGACATAGAAAAAGGACAGCCTTTCTGACTGTCCCCATATACCTGCATGTAAAGTTCTGTTTCATCAGTATAATTTTTTGAAATCAAAGTCAATATTCTCTCAGTGAAAACAAGGCTATATTACCATCTCCTGCTCTATCTCCACTCCATAGTTCAAAATACATTCCTTTAATTCTTCCAATTCCCCCGCTTTCATCTCTTCAAGACTTCTTCTTTTTCTTTCCTCCAAATCAATCCCCGCATTTTTCCCGATTGCCTCAAGAAAACTCTCCCTACCCATCTTATATGGTTTCAATTTAGGAAAAATTTTTTCCTTATTGAATAAGAAAATGCGAATACCACCGAAATCCATATCTCCCCAATGCAAAAATTCCACATTTTCATCTGTCAGTTTTGTGAGTTCGTTCAAAAATTTCACTTCTTTTGGCGAGAAAAAACCATGACAGTAAATATATAGCGTATCCTTTTCATATACCATATTTTCATAATTCGCCTTGTTCTCTATCGTCATAATTTTTCGTATATGTGGAATTGCTATCGGCTTAGAATGTTCCAATGTCTGTGAGTTGATAATTGTTCCATAATAAAAATCACTTGTATCAACTGTTTTACCTGTATCTAACCTATAAATAACCGTACCTTTCCACTCCAAGACTTGTGCATAGGAAAGAATTCCATAACTTTTTAAAATTTCTTCGTCTGTCATATTGTCCTTATCCGGCAAATCGGAATACATTCGCAAAATTCCAACAACTTTTGTTTCGTATTCCTTTTCAAATTTCTTGGAATTTTCAAGGACATTTGCACTGAAAATACGTTTCCAAAGAGGATTTTGTATAGCTGCCATTCCCTGAAGACAGCGGAATAAGGTTTCATCTTCCATTTCTTTTACATTTTTCCCCTGTTTCAATCTGACCAAAAGAGATTTGTAGTAAGAATACAGCCAATTTGTCTCCGCCCGCGAAACTTCCGATAACAGATTTTCTATTTTTTCTATATATCTTCTCTGCTTTTCCAGAGAATCTTCAATTCCCTCTTTTTTGCAGAGAAGAGGAATAATGTCTATGGAATAGTGCATTTTGGTGATGTCTTTTCCCATATCTCTCCAATCGAACCGGATATATTTGTTTAAGCCCGCATCTCTCTCCATTTCTTCCGCCTGTTTCAACAGGTTCGCCATACCTCCCAGTTGATTTAAAAGCGACTGGTCTACGCAGGGGTGTTTTTCCCCCTGCAGCCGCCCGGCGCGATAGGAATCCACATTTGTTTTGTCAATTATCCATCGACTAAGCGTCAGCAATTTTTTCATGTTCCTCACCTTCAATCATTTTCAGATAATCGCCTTTGTCAATGTGCATCATGGAAATTTGATTTTGATGTCTGCGGAATCCGTATACGCTGTCCACATTTCTGATAAGTGACTGCAGACGCTCATCAGGCACGCAGACAATCAACTGTAGTTCCAGTTCTCTTGCATAATGAAGGCATACTTCACTTCTTTCCTTGTCCATTTTGGAAAATGCTTCGTCCAAAAGAACAAGGCGGATTTTTGAATCTCTGTTGCTCTGGTTCATATAGAGCATTGCAAATCCTGCAAGAAGCGCCACATATTTCGGGTTTTGTCCCTCTCCGCCGGAATCTCTTCCCGCCATATCATCAACCGCATTTTTTCTTATGTTTCCGTCCTCATCTTCAACCTGCTCATACATATTGAAATTGAGATAATTTCTATAATCGGCATAGCGCTCCATTTCTTCTTTGTAAACTGTACGTTTTCCGCTGTCCTCATCTCTCGGCGGCATGAATTTTTCCGTAAGCCTTAAAATCTGTGTCTCATATTTTTGATAAAATTCATCTTCTCCCAAACTTAACTGCCCTTCATATCCATGATTATCAAACACTTTGCTGTCCAATTCCGGTGCCATAAGCATTTCGTAAAATTGTCTGTTTTCATTTTCGGCGGGAAGAATATCTATCTGGTAAATACTGTCGGAGAAACGAATTTTTCCAAGCATTCGGTTTATCTCCCGTTTATGACGAAATGCCGCCTTAATTTCCCCGTGAATTGTCGCGATAACATTTTCCCGTAAAGTATGGTATACAAGATGATACTGCTGCTCAAACTCCGCTTTATATTTTGGTTCAAAGTCTTTTTTGCACTGTTCAAGCACTCTGTCGTACACATCGTTCTGAGGCTCTCTTCCTGTAAATCCATATGCAGAATATTGACGGTTAAATTCATCTCTGGCTGTTAAACGTTGTTCCGTTTCTTCCTCAATAGCCTTGTCCAGTTTTTCTAATTCTTTCTGTTTCTGCCTGCGGTAAGTATATTCATTTTTCGTTTCCAGTTCCCGCAATACTTCCTGCTCAAGTGCTTCGTTTTTGACATACCCCTGTAATTCGTCTTCCAGTCTGCTCTCCACTGTTTTCAGTTCTGTCTCCGCATTTCCCTGTATTTTAATACGCTCCAGACGTTCTTTGTTTCTCTTTTGCAACTCTTCACGAAGTGTCTCAATTTTTTCTTCCAACTGCCTTTTCATTTCTTTCAGTTGCGGCAAAAGCGTACCCGCATTTAATTCCTGTAACTCCCGAATCAGTTTCTCTTCTTTTTTATAGTAGTTTTCCAAATCTTCCGATGCTTTAGACATTTGAATCAATTGTTCCGCATTTTTATTGTTCAACTGCTCAAATGTTCTTGCTTTTTTCAGGCTGTCCTTCATCTGCCTGTCCGCCTTCAATTGTTTTTTTAAGAGGTACGCTTCATCTTCCAACTCCTGCAATTTCAACTTGGATACTTTTGTTCCGATACACGAGTAATCTCCGTAGTCTTTTTCTCTCAGGTGACGGAACATATAGTTGCTGTAAGAGTAGCAGTCCGGTGTAACACCTTCTCTGACTTCATGTAATTGCTCTATTGTTTCACATTTGACTATTCTTCCCAAATATTGTTTCAGGCATAAATCCACATAAGTTTCACTTGTTTTTACTGCCTCGTACAATGTATTTTCCCTTGCTTTCGGCTCATCTCTTTTAATTGCCGCTGTATTGATGAGATTGACTTCTTCAAATTCTTTTTCCCGCATTTTTCGGAAAATTGTCGCTGCCTCTAACGCATACTCCGGTGCGGTAACAAGACTGTATTTTATTCGTCCTAATCTTCCCTCGATTGCATTTTTCCATTTTTCATCGGTAATATCAAACAAATCCGCAAAGATTCCCACATGGATTGTTCGTCCATAGCGGTCACTTAACGCATTCTGCAATCTTGCTCTGGCCCTTTTCAATTCCTTTTTATATGGTTTTCTATCATTTTTTAAATCTTCGATAATTTCTTGTTTCTCGGCTAACTCTTTTTCTGTTTTTCGTATGCTGTACTGTAACTCCTGTAACTCTTCCTCAATATTTTCCAGCGTATCCTTCAAATATTTCTTCAGTTTTGTAAGAATTTCTTCCGTTACATTTCCTTCCGTAACCTCTCTTATTGTGTGTAATGCCGGATTTGAGAGATACGCGCTTATATCTTCATTCTCTTCCCATGCACTCAGTCCGTGAAGCACTGCTCTCCACTGAGCGGAACTTCCCGCCAAAATTTCTATCGTATAGCGTATTTCTTCCAATTCTTTTTCTTTCTGTCCATAATCACTCGCCCGAATCTGTGCCTCAATTTCCACCTTTTCTTCAAAACATTTATTCTCCTGTTCTTCTAAAATCCGGCATGTTTCCCCAATCTTTTCTACAGTATCAATAACAGACTCTAAAGTTTCCTTTTTTGACTGTAACTGTGCTTTGAGACTCTCTATTGTGATTACTTTCAATATTGCCTGTGTGCGAATGGCATCGCTCTTAAACTGAATCAGGTTCAGGTTGTGTTCCCTGATATTTTCAAGCAGTTGTATACGGTTTTCCAAATCTTCCACCCGTTCTTTAATTTCGCGATACGCTCCCAGTTGTTCACTGATCACAGACACCGTTCCTTCTTTACTTTTTGGAAACATATAATCTCGAATAAACTGCCCCGTTCCGTTTGTCATGCGAAGTGCAATGGCACTTTTTTCCATTGTCATAAAGCGTCCCGGCTCAATGTATCCTAAAATCACATCGTAAAGTGTATTCAGATACGATTCTTTTGACGGATACAGGCGGTTTACATCGCCTCTTCCCCGATTATCTTCTGATTCTTTTCTTCTCTCAATTAGTTTTTTTAATCGGGCAAGGGTGTACGGGCTTCCGTCCTCCGCTATATATCCGTCCTCGGCGAGTCTTCCCGAATGGCTGAAAAAACTATAGCGTTTCAATTCTAGGTCTTTTTTTCCTACCTCAAAAGCGACTCCGATACATGTCACAATATGGGTTGATCTGTCTTCCACTTCCAAGACAATTTGGGAACAAAAATCCATACCGTCACGGTTTGCCGTCCCATCTTTCTGCTCGCCCCTAAGATAACTTAAAACACTTCTTCTGTTTTTCGCATCGTCCGCCGCTTTATTTAAAAAGGAAGCCGCCACACTTCCGTATAGAATAACCTGAATTGCGTCCATAACCGTAGATTTTCCCGAACCGCTTTTGCCGCTGAACAGATTGACATATTCATGAAATACCAATTCTTTATGGCTGATCCCGCCCCAGTTATTCAATAACATTTTCGTAAAGATTTTCTTCGACTGTTTCATTCTCAACAATTTCCTCTCTGTATTCTTCCAACAGCGCATTGATATTTAATGAACTGCAATATAAATTAATCGTACTGTAAAGATAAATCGGTGTTGTATCTTCCACATCGCGCACTGCCCCCGGAAGTTCAATCATCTGATGTTTACTCAAAAGATAGAGTGCCTCATGCCACTCTGCCACTTTTAACTTCTTATTTAGAAGATTTGTATTTTTCCCGTACTCGCGGATTTCCTCCAACGTAGTTACCGTAGCTTCCAGCCCTTCCCCGAGAATCTTGTCCCGATAAATCATCTTTATCATTAAAATAATAATCGTTGTTGTAAGGCTGAACCTTTCCGTCTCCACTCCCTCTCCGGTCAGACGGAAAATATGCTCCTGCGGATCGTGTGTAAGTTCGCACCCAAGTACCATCAAATAATCTTCGATAAATTTTTTATGCCTTACACACATTTCATAATAAATGTTGTCCCTCGGCGTCAATGTTACCGGATCGTATTTTACCTGTAAAATACACGTCTGTTTAAACAGGTTCGATATTGTTTTTCTTAAGTTTTCCGCCTCTGTCAACGACAGTTCTTCCATATATTTAAACATTTATTTCTCCTTTATTCTAAGTTTTGAAAATTTAAAGCCTTTTGTCTCCACTTCCTCTTCTATTGCCACGTCCGCATCGCTCTCTGCACGCTCGGTCACTTCCTGCCATACAAAAAACAGTTTTTCCAAATCTTCGATTGACTGAACCGTGTTTTCCGTTACGATAAATTCCCCGGCTTTCTCATTTTTCCTGCGGAAATCTCTGATTTCTTTCTGCGTATAGAGAGGTTTTAATATAAATTCTTCCAATCCCTCATCTTCAACAGGAATCTCTTTTACTGTCGCAGGAGTAAATTTTTCTTTATCCGTGTTTTTCTGTCTGTACATACTTTTATCGGTAACCTCTCTGTACCTCTCGGTCATACCCATTCCCGCTGCCAGTTTTGCAAGAATTTCCTCCCTCTTGCTGCTCTGATTTAGTAAATTTACAAAAGCAACCGTTCCGTCTTCTTCCGCTACCCCTTCCATTAGAAGATATCGTATTCTTGCTGCGGCGCGGTTGGCAAAAATTGTTTTCTGCTCAATCAGTTTGTTGTATCTTCTCTCAATCGTGTCAAATTCGCGCTCAATTCTGTAAATGATATCCATCGCCTCTTCGCACAATTCTATCGCTCTTTCATTCCTCGCATACTGAGGACTGTCCTTCTCAAACTGCAGTCTTTTTTCCATAAAAGACTGCCTTCTCTTTTCATTTTCACCCAAATTCTTCTCTATCAGTTCTTTTACCGCCTCTTTATATCGGTAAAAACTGTCTGTGGTAGTCAAAATCGCATATTTTCTGCTGTCACTGTTATTGATTTCTTTTACAAGCACTTCCTGAATGCCTAAGAAACTTTTCTGCTTGGAAAGTTCATCAAAGTACCCCCTTATTCCCTCCTGCATATTTGCAAGCATCTGTACAAGGGTGCGTGACGTATTCCATGCACTTTTTAAAATATCATTGTTCTTCTCCATGTCCGAACTGTATGTGTACAAATGACTGTATACGGCAAGTACACTTTCTCTCTCCCTGTTTCCTTCCTCGCTGAACAGTTTTTCAAAAAGTTCCACATATAAACGGCTGTATTCAGGAAAGGATACGACATATTGATTTAAGGTCTCATCGTAGTCCCTGTGAAGCCAGCCCCAGTTTTCCAAATTTTTCAGACATACGGACGCCATATTTGCCCTTGTAAGAAATTCGCCTTCCTCATCTGCCTGTTCTTCACTCCACTCCAACACCATGTCCGCTATATTTTCATTCATAATGCATTTGCATTCCTCTTCGGTTAATCCTAAAAGAGAGTAGGATTTACTCGTTTCTCCATAAATCGCCAACAGGAATTTTTGATAATACGCTCTATATTTACTTGCAAAAAGTTTATAAAACTCCGTTGGAATTTTATTTATTAAATTCACTCGTCTACCTCTTTTCTTTCCATATCTATATCTTTTATTATATCAAAGGGAGAAATAAATGTAATTGATTTTTTTACAAAAAACGATGACGTTTGACAATTCCTATGATATGATTGCTGGTAGGAATGAGAAAATTGAGAGGAGTGATTTTATGCAGAAAAATAAAGTAGCGAACCCTATTACAGAGGGCGTTATTTGGAAACAACTGCTAATATTTTTCTTTCCGATTGTTGTCGGAACATTATTTCAACAATTATATAATACGGTGGACGCAATTATCGTGGGACGTTTTGTCGGCAAGGAGGCGCTTGCCAGCGTTGGAGGTTCTGCCTCTGTTCTTGTCAACTTTGTCATTGGATTTTTTACCGGACTTTCTGCCGGAGCAAGTGTAATTATTTCTCAATTTTACGGTGCAAATGACCGGGAAAATATGCAGAAAGGACTACATACCGCTTACGCATTTTCCATTATATTCGGCGTCATTACTTCCATAGCAGGTTTGATTTTAACGCCATGGTTATTGGAAATCACTAAAACGCCTGCTGATATATTTGATGATTCCGTACTTTATCTTAGAATTTACTTTGCAGGTATGCTTTTCATGTTAATTTACAACATAGGATCAAGCATTTTGCGGGCAATCGGTGACTCCAAAAGACCGCTGTACTATTTAATTGTATGTTGTTTTATCAATATCGGATTAGATATTTTATTTGTTGTCTATTTCCATATGGGTATTGCAGGCGCTGCCATTGCTACATTAATTGCACAGGCAGTCAGCGCCGTTTTAGTTACGCGGGCATTAATGACTTCCTGTGATATGCTAAAATTAATTCCACAGGAAATCCGAATACATTTTACATTATTGAAATCCGAATTTAAAATTGGATTGCCAAGCGGTGTGCAATCCTGTATGTACAGTCTGACAAATATTGTTATCCAGGCTGCCGTAAATAATTTCGGAACGGATACTGCTGCCGCATGGGCTGCCTACGGAAAACTAGATGCGATTTTCTGGACAATCTGTGGTTCTTTCGGAATTGCCATTACAACATTTGCAGGACAAAATTACGGTGCCGGACTTTATGAACGTGTAAAGAAAAGTGTTCGCGTCTGTCTGCTTATGGCTTTTGGCGTTTCAGCGGTACTGCTGACTTTCCTTATGGTTGCCTGCCGTCCGTTGTATTACATTTTTACGACAGATCCGAATGTTATTGACCTCGGCGTTTATATGCTAAGACTGATTACACCAAGTTATATGATTTTTATCTTTATTGAGATTTTTTCAGGGGCGCTTCGAGGCATCGGAGATGTATTTATCCCTACGTTAATTACACTGGGCGGAGTTTGTTTTATCCGTATTCCGTGGGTTATGTTTATCACCCCTATGAGAAATGAAGTTTCAACACTTCTGTACAGTTATCCGGTATCATGGGCAGCCACCGTATTACTGCTGCTACCATATTACCTATATCAGAAAAAGAAACGACTTTCTAAGTAATGGATATGTGGAAATAATTATTAATTATCCATTTTTTACTAAATAGGTGGTGCTTCGTCCTCCAATCTGCTATAATCCATTTATAGAATTCCTCTGTAAATGGAGGAAAACCAGATGAAGAAACAGTTAAAAAACCTTACAATTAAAGATAATTTTATGTTTGCAGCAGTAATGTTAGACGAAGATAACTGCAAAGAATTTTTAGAAAAGGCATTGCAAATACCAATCGACCATGTGGAAGTCAGTACAGAGAAAAATATCGTATATCACCCTGAATATAAAGGTGTAAGATTAGATGTGTACGCAAAAGACGAAAAGAATACCCGCTATAATGTAGAAATGCAAGTATCCACTCAGAATTCTTTAGGACTAAGAAGCAGATATTATCAAAGTCAAATGGATATGGAAATGTTGTTATCCGGTTCCGAGTATGCTGAACTCCCAAATAGTTACGTCATTTTTATTTGTGATTTCGACGCGTTTAATGAGCAGAAATACAAATATACTTTTCAAATGGAATGCAAAGAAACCGCAAATGCTGAATTACATGATAAAAGAAACATTATATTCTTAAGCACAAAAGGTCGCAACGACGAGGAAGTATCGGAAGAACTTATCCGCTTTCTTAAATTTGTTAAAGCAGACTTAAAAGAAAGTCAGAATGATTTTCAGGATACATATGTAAGGAAACGAGACTATGAAGAAAAGT